>WFRP01000225.1 GCA_015486505.1 Pseudomonadota bacterium
CCTTTCAACCCTGCACCCGGGCGAACTTGTCTGGAACGCTTTCAACTGGGATATTCCGGCCGGTCTCAGCGGCAGCTACACCTACTGGGCCCGCGTGTACCAGCACGACGGCACGCCCATTTCCGACTGGAGCAGCGCCCAGAATTTTGAGATAAGTTGCGGCGGCCAAAGCTGCACCTTTGACGAGCAGTTTACCTCAACCCCTTCCGGCTGGGCCGCCTACGGTGGACAATGGGAACTGTTTGCCAATGACTACTGGTTCACTTTCGGTGATCCCGGCAAATCGATCGCATATCTGTATGAGCAAACCGGGCAGGATTTTACTTATGAGGTAAAATTCTGGCACGGCGGCAGCGACATCTCTGCCGACGATAACCCTTTCAGAATCCTCTTTCGCGCCAGCGGCAGCCAGGAAAGTAACGGCCATTTCCCCGACGAATACGCGTTTAACTGTACCCGTGAAGGAGAGTTTGCCGTCTGGAAACGTATTGACGGGAATGTATCCCCGTTAAAAGCCTGGACGACCTCCAGCTACATCAACAAAGGCTCGGCCTGGAATACACTGAAGGTTACGGTTCAGGGAAGTTCAATTAAATGCTACATTAACGGCCACCTGGTCTGGTCCGGGAGCGACAGTTCTCTGACCTCCGGCAAATCCGGCTTCGGCTGCTACCTCAGCGATGAGGCTCAGGCCAGCGGGGTCTGGGTTGATTACGCAGTGCAAACCGCGCCGAGCAATGCCAGTACTGATAATGACAATATCTTAGAAGAGCAACTGAGATTCAATCGCCGCAGCGCCGAAAACGGTAACCGGGATCTGGATAACTGTACGAAAAATTAACCCTGACGCGGGAACAAATCCCGCAACCGGTTAAAACCTTAAGACCGCCCCGCAGCCCGGAAAGCCCGCTGCGGGGCGGTTCACGTCCAGACCCCGGTTAAAATCAGAAAAAATCCGCAACCGCGGCGATAACCCGTTCCTGATCGGCCTCAGTCAGCTCAAAATAACAGGGCAGACGTAAAACCCGGGAACTCAAAGCTTCAGTGTGCGGCAGAGAGCCGGGTTCGGATTGAGCGGCGCCGGCCCCGTGGCGTTGCCCCATTCGCGAAAGATGGAGCGGAACATAATGAAAAACCGCATGAATCCCGGCGGCTTTCAGATGAGCCAGGAGCCGGTCGCGCTCGGCGCCGGTGTTAACCAGAAGATAGAACATATGGGCGTTATGTTGACAATCAGCGGGAATCACCGGCAGGGAGACGAGCCCCCGCTCCGCCAGCGGGGCAAACGCCGCCAGATAGCGATTAAAAATTTTCATCCGGGTTCGGGTTATTCTCTCTGCCGCTTCCAGCTGGGCAAAAAGAAAGGCCGCCACCAACTCTGACGGCAGATAGGATGAACCCAGGTCAACCCAGCTGTACTTATCAACCTCACCGCGAAAAAACTTGTTGCGGTCAGTGCCCTTTTCCCGGATAATCTCGGCCCGCTCAATCAGCTCGGGATCGTTGATAACCAGGGCCCCGCCTTCACCGCTGATAAAGTTCTTGGTTTCATGAAAACTGTAGGCGGCCAGATCCCCTAAAGAGCCGAGAAAACTATCTTTGTAAGTCGCGTTAACCGCCTGCGCGGCATCCTCGATCACCCTGATCCTGAAATAATCCGCAATCTCCCTGATTTCCGCCATCGCGCAGGCCACGCCGGCATAATGAACCGGAACCACCGCTTTGACCGCCCCCCGGGGCGCCGCCCGGATAACCTCTTCCAGCTGCCGCTCATCGAGATTCAACGTATCGGGCCGAATATCGATAAACCGGATCCGGGCCCCGCGCAGGACAAAAGCGTTAGCCGTCGAAACAAAGGTATAGGCCGGCATAACCACTTCATCCCCCGGCCCGATATTGCAGAGCAGAGCCGCCATTTCGAGCGCGGCTGTGCAGGAGTGGGTCAAAAGCACCTTACGCAGACGAAAGTTCTCCTCCAGCCATTTCTGGCAGCGCCGGGTAAACGGGCCGTCGCCGGAGAGATGGCCACCAGCCACAGCCTGGGAAATGTAATAGAGTTCCCGACCGACAATAAACGGCCGGTTGAAAGGGATCTTTTTCTTAAAGTTCAACTGATTCCACCTGTTTTCAATTTCTTTTGCTTGACACTCATTCCCGTAGGCTATAGCATAGCCGGGCGAAAGAAGTCGAATGTTGGCGATTAATTATAAATCACAGGGTAACTATTTAGCCGAATCCGGGGTCGGGCGCGGTTTTTCTCCGCTAGGCGTTAAGATTTCTGTTTTTTCCTTACGCTCGCTGGGAAAAACAACGAAATCGTTTCCGCAACCGCTCCGCCCCCCCCCGCCCCCTCCAGAAGGCGGGGGGGGTAAAATTTGGCTGAATAGTTACAATTACAGAATAAACGGGTGCAGGAAAAAATGAAAAGCTACAGTTTTCAGGAAAAATTGGCAATCCTTAAACAATCATACAAAATGCTCGGCTTCTGGATGACTCTACGCTATACAATTATCCATCTGCTCGGCTATATGCCCAATAAAGATCATCGTTTCGACCGGCAGTACGGTACCGACACCTCCGGCATCGTCTACATCAACGAACTCGCACTTCGGCAAAAAGACAACCGCAATCATGCTATTTTCTATCTTTCCGCCCCGGCCTCAGTTACCCGGTTTATGCTTAATTCGCTGCCGATTGACTATCACAAGTTCAATTTTGTCGATTTTGGTTCCGGAAAAGGCCGGGTGCTGCTGCTGGCGGCGGAATTTTCTTTCGCCAAAATCAGCGGGGTCGAACTGTCAACTCCTCTGCACGAATGCGCCCGGGGAAATTTGCGCCGCTATCGTAACCCGAACCAACGCTGCCAGGCAATCGAACTGCTGAATATGGACGCCACCCGGTTCATTCCGCCGCCGGAAAACACAGTTTTCCACTTTTACCACCCGTTTCTACCCGACGTCCTCAAACCGGTATTATTAAATATCGGAGACTCTCTTGAAAAAAAGCCGCGAACCCTGTACATTCTTTATCTCTATCACATCGATTATGTCGAATCGGTCTTTGCCGAGATGCCGTTCCTGCGCAAGGTCAAAGAAGTCAAATGTGTTAATCAGCAATACAACTGGGCGCTCTACGCGGGCAGATACAACCCGGAAGCAGTTTAACTTTTCGGCCCCGGTGCGGCTGAATCGTACAGACTTCTGCCGATTCGGGAAAAAATAAAAGGAACCTTGCCGGCGACCCCGGCCCGCTGTTCCAGTTTTTCCACAATCTTAAAATCGATCTTCAGCGAGTTGCCGACCAGACAGCGCAGTTTCTCTTCGACCCTAACCAGGGACTCCTTCTGAAAATCAGGGCCGGGAACAATATTTACATAGATATGATCCTCGGCATCCTGAACATACTGAGCCATCATAATCCCGACTCCGGCATTAAGCGGGGTCTCGATAAGATTATAGCGGCCGCCCTCCGGGGTTGTAATATAGTCTTCCTTTCGCCCCTCAATCGACTCGACCAGACGAAAATGGCGCCCGCACCCGCAAACTTCGGAAACCGGAGCCAAATTGATAAAATCGTTGCAGCGGTAACGAATTAACGGCATGGCATAATTATAGAAGCCTGTGGCTAAAAGTTCCGCCCGCCCCCCGCTGACCGGGTTGCCGGCCGGGTCGATAAATTCGTGCCAGGCATAATCCTCGATAACGTGGTAGCGGTGATGCTCGCATTCGGTTATCATCGCGGTATTTTCAGTCATCCCGTAATAATCAAAGATTTCCGCCCGGTAACAGCTTTGCAGACGCCGGCGCAGGGTACGCGATAAGGACTCACCGGTTGTAATGATAATTTCCGGCCGGTGCATCGCCAAACCGGCCTGAGAGCCATACTGATAAAGCATTAAAAGATAAAAAGGATAGCCTCTGAAAACGGTCGGTTTAAGCCGATTAATTTCAGACCACAAACTCTGAGCCGCGGCCGGATCGATACTATTTGAATCCACCGTTAATATACGCCGCCCGCAGCTGTAATGAAAGGCGAACTGTTTCAGGTGATCCTTGATTGACAGAAGCTTCATCCCCGGACGAAAACCGGCCCAGCCGTAACTGCGCAAAGCCGCAACCATATCATTGACTTTAGCTCCGGAATCCAGCATATAACGCAGCGGCGTACCGGTTGAGCCGCTGGTCTGAAACCAGTCCGGCCGGTAAACGGCCGCATTATCAGCAACAAATTCGGGGAGACGGGTTCTCAGGGTCTCTTTGTCCAGGGGCGGGATTTTCCCCATATCGGCCCGGCCGCGAAAGTTTTCCGGCCGCAGACCGCAACGCGCAAAAAGTGCGCGATAATAAGGAACTTCAGCGGCCGCGTGGGTAATCAGCTGACGCAGCATCAGATCCTGAAAACGGCCCAGCCGGGCCGCGTCCCAGAATTGACTGCGATAGAGAAAAGCGGCCTGCCGCAACAGTTTCGGCGCCGACAGGACCCAGGATTTAAGCGACGAAGCCAAACTCGTTCCTTAATTTTATAATAAGTTGTAATTTAACCACAGAGTCTCAAACTCATGCCTGACACCATCACCATCAATTTCGCCGGAGATCTCTGCCTGCAGGGCTGCCGGGCCGCAAATTATGCCGTTGCCGGCCCCATCCGCAAACTTCTGCAAGGTTCCGATCTGAACATCGTCAATCTCGAAATGCCTCTAACCCGGGCGGTCGCGGCGACGCCGAACCAACCCTGCAACCTGAAATGCGAACCGCGAATGAATCCGGTTCTCGAACTCTTCCACGGTTTCTCTCTGGCGAACAACCACATCATGGACTACGGTTTGGCCGGGTTAAAAGAGACCTGCGCTTTCCTCGATAAAAACCAAAAATTCCGCTATGGGGCCGGAAGCTGTCTGGAGCAGTCACTCCAACCTCTCCGGCTTGAGCTTAATGGAATAAAGGTGGCCCTGATCGGAGCCACCCGCTGGTATAATGCCGGGCCCCACCGGGCGGGAACTGCCCCTATGCGGATACATACCCTGAGCAAAATCATCAAAAAACTCAAGCAGGAGTGCTATTTTGTCATTATCACACCGCACTGGAACTATGAAAATGTCGATTACCCGGCACCGGCTGAGAGAAAACGCGGACACCAACTGATTGATGCCGGTGCCGACCTGGTGGTCGGCAGCCATCCGCACCAGATCCAGGGCTATGAAATCTACCACGGCAAATATATTTTCCACTCCCTCGGTAATTTTATTTTCCCGCTCTTCGATCTGAGCCGCAAAGCCTGGGCCCAAACTTTTATTCTCTCCGTAAAGGTTAACCGAAAACATCAGTACAGTATTGATCAACTGCCGGTACAGTCAACCCCGACCCGCATCCAGGCTCTGTCCGGAACGGCCCGGGACGATTTTAACCGAAGGCTTGGCCGCCTTAATGAGGGGCTGAATAACCGAAGACGTTATCGCCGGCTTTTCTATCAGGACGCGGAAAAAATTATCGCAAAAACCACGGGCGCCCTGCAACGCAGCCAAAGCGGCCCGCAAAAAACCGGCTCCGGCTATGGTGCGCTTCTGAAACGCCTGCACCGGATTCAGCTTCAGGATATCCTGATAAAACTTTATGCCTTAAAAAACAGCATCAGACGAGACTTCAGGAACAGGCTTAAAAGAAATCCCGGGCCCCGCGAATCCTGAGCACCAGATTATTGACCCACGGCACCAGAAATCTGAGCCAGCGCGGCAGGTACATGGCCGCTACCTCAGCTACGGTGTAAGCCGCCGCCGGTACCAGGTTCAAATAAAGACCCACTATGGACATTGGAGACAAACGCTTCACCGGCTCCGCCGGATATCCCAATTTTGACGCCAAAGACCGGCATAAAAGCCCAATCTGCGCCCGCTCTTCAACCTGAAGCTCAAGCCGGTGGCGGCCGAGTGACGCGGCGTTTACCGGCCGCAGGCCTTTCAGGGCCTGAAGGCGACCGCTATGCTGCTGATAACGTTCCCGGTTCTCGTGAAAATTCAGCATCTCCCGAATAAACGGCACCCCTAAAAAATTGCAGATCCGCCGCAGCTCAGCTTCCGGCTTCAGCACCAGATCCTCATAGCGAACCTGCAGGCCGCGCCCCGGATAATCCTGTAGAAATTTCACCACCTGACGATTATACCAACGCCAGCGCCAGGCATAAAAAGCCACCGAATGCGAAGGCTCATACGGAACATTTTTGTAAGAGAGAACATTATCACGATAATCCCGGGTCAAAATGATGAACCGCGCCGCCGGAAAAAAACGAGCTAAAGGCTTTAAAAAAAGAGCATAGACCGGAAATTTGGATCCTGCAGTCAGCAGGGATTCAGAATCCTGCTGACTGCAGGAGTGAAGAATGACCAGACGACAAAGAGCCGCGTAATCGAAATCAAGTTCGGGATTCAGAAGATCACGTCTCAGAGCTTCGGCACACACACCCCAACTGTTGTTTCGGTTAAAGATCCGGCGATCACTCTCAAGGTCGGCCAGAAATTGACGCCGCGCCGCCAGATCCAGGGTTTTATAACAATATTTGCGCGCCCAGGCCAGCACGAACCCTGATTCCGGGGCCACCACGATTCCCGGATGCGAATCGAGCAGGGTTGAAAGCAGAGTGGTTCCGGAACGGCCGCGCCCGGCAATAAAGAAAAATCCGGCATTTTTAATCCTGGTGAAATTCATCCTGAAACTCCCCGGCAAGTTTTTTCCGCAGAAGTTCACTCTCTGCGGCGGTTGCAGCCGGGCCCAGCAACAGACCCAGCCCTCCGGCCCCGGTCAGCAGCAGAGTACAGGCCAACCCGAGAAATGAGGCCATCAATGCCACCTCTTTTTCAACTCCGAAGAGGCCGAACAAAACGACATAGGCAACTTCACGAACCCCAAAGCCCCCGATTGAGAGCGGCAATTTAAAAAGCACATAGATTATCGACCAGACAAAAATATGAACCCTGAACGGCAAATCCACCCCGACCGCCGCCAGCAGACACCAACCGCCCAGGCTGCAAACAAAAACCCGAATCAGCATCGTCAGCAAAAGGAGAGGCAAATAATTTTTCCAGAAAAAAAAAGGGGCCGCAATCCGATTAATTGAGATTGCAGAGATATTTTTGCCGGTGACCGTCGTCAGAAATCTTTTCAGACAACTTTTAATAAAAAGCAGGCTTCGCGATCTGCGGGTCAGGTAGCCCAACCCTCCCAAAAGAACCATCCCCAGAGCTGTAAAATAGATAACCCGCATCACGGAACCGGCATCGGCAGCCGCCACCATCAAGGATGACGCCGCCTGATAGGAGATCATAACCAGGATCAAATCACCGGCAAAAACATAAATTTTCTCAAAAAATACCGCCGCGATCTGTTGCCCGTAAAGCCCGTAAACCCGAACTGCCGCCAGGACCCGGTAAATATCACTGCCGATTCCGGCCGGCACAAAATAGCCGACAAACAGCGATGTCCAGTAGATTCGCAGCAGGGTTAAATAACGGGTTGGAAGTGCGCAGCCCCAACGTAAAACATATTGCCAGCGCAGAGTACAGAGCAGCACCTGCCCCAGATAACCGATCAGAAAAGCGCCGCTCAGCCAAACCGGATCAACCCGTTTCAGTAAGTGAAAAAAACGCCCCCAGTCAACTCCGCGCAGAACCAGAAAAAGCAGGGCCAACGTAACGACAAGTTTCCCGACAAAAAGAACTTTATCAGATTTCATTTCTCAAGCCGGGTTTGCGATAAAAAGCAATATAATTCCAGGCCAGGTGCCGCAGCAGCCAGCGGCCGACTGCGGATTTCTGCAAGCTCCGGAGCCTAGAATAACGGTCAATCCAGGGGAAATTAAACATCCCGAAAAATGCGACCCGCTCCAGGCCGCGGGCCCGGGCCTGACGGTCAAGCGCTGCCGCACTGCAGATCGGCTCCGCCCGGTCAAGATTAATCATTCCTCCCGTCCAGATGCCGCTGCGTCCCAAATTGATAATCGTCTGGCGCCAGCCATCTTCGCCGAAATGCCAGGGCCAGCGCAAAATCCGGGAGATAACGGCCAGAATCACAAACAGGCTGAGACGGTTTGAGTTGGAGAGGACCAAAATACCGCCCGGAGCCAGGAGTTCCACCACGCGGGACAGGTAAAGACGCCGATTTTCAATATATTCCAACAGGCCAAAGGCAGTAATCAAATCAAACTGATTTTCCGAAAAAGGCAACTCCTTCTCATCACCCCGGGCAAAATGAACCCGAGCGTCCCGCCGCCGGGCCCGGCTCAACATATTCTCGGAGATATCGACTCCATAGGCATCAAAACCACAATCAGCCAGCAGCGAGCAGAGATATCCCGGGCCGCAGCCGAGATCGAGGCTGCGGCCCGGAGTCGGGATTAGCTCTTTAAGCTGACGCAAAACAAAATGAGAACGCTTACTCCAATGACTTTGACGGTCAAGCGCAAAGCCCTCCCAGACAAAAGCCTCCTGCTGCCAAAAATTTTTATTCTCCACAATCACCTGTTTCCTGTTTTAAACAATTTCAATTTGCACTTCGGCCAGAGCCTGCCGGCACACAGCTTCCGCCGCATCCACCGTATCGGCTACGCTCAAAAGATCACCTATACGATCAGGACCGGTTTTAAATGCGCTAACCTGATCTCCGGCTTTAACATCGAATCTTACGCCAACCAGTCCTGAAGGGGGCTGCCAGCCCGGATTCAGACCTATCCGTTTAAGCTCCCCGCTGTCCTTGGCGCAGAGCAAATGACCGGCGGCCGCCTGCCGGTATCGACTTTCAAGCCGCGGCATTCGCCCCAAAGCAATATCCAGAGCAACATCGTAAAGATTCAAACCATAGCAGAGGTCGATAATCTCCGGAATTCCGGTGGCCCCGACCCGGGCGCCGAACTCCAGAACATAAACCCGGTCGCCGTCATAAATCAGATCGGCATTACATACCGCGTTAGCCAAAGCCAGCGCGGTTGCGGCCCGCTGACAAACATTCGCTGCTTGCGAAACAACTTCCGCGGGCAGAGACAGCGGACAGGAATGACCAATCGGCACCGAAATCGGCGGCGCCGTCACAGTATCATTATGACAGATAATTTTCTCGACAACCCCATCAAGAACAATGGCCTGGGCGCCAAACTCGATCCCGGTCAGATATGATTCAACCAGAACATAATCAGTTTTTGCAACGCTAAAAGCCGCCGCCAAAGCCGCCGCCAACCCGTCAGGACCGTCAACCTTGCTGATCCCCCGCGAGCCGGAACTGTCCGGCGCTTTGACCATGACCGGCAACCCCAGACTTGCCACCGCCTGCCGGGCACCATCCAGATCCGTCACCGCAATACTTGTCGCCGATGCCACCTTATGCTGTTTAAAAAGTTTCTGCATCAGACCCTTGTCAGCCGCCGCCCGGGCCCCGGCCCAGGAGACGCCCGGCAGGCCCAGAGAGTCACAAATATAACCCAGAGCCGGAACCGCGACATCAGTTCCGGCCGTAACTACTCCGGTAATCCCATGCGCCCGGGCGCGCCGGCAAAGCTCCAGATAATCCCGGGTATCAACAATCCAACAGTCATGCGCATAGCGCATACCGGGATCAGAGGCACTCCAGGAGGCCGCAAAAACCCGCAGCCCCCGTTCAACCGCACTTTTTATAAGCGGAATCTGATAAATACCGGCCCCCAGAACCAGAATATTATCCATCAGACTTATCCCTGATAATATACAAAGGCTTTTTATTTACTTCCCGCAAAATGCGCACCAGATATTCACCGATAACCCCCAGAGAAAGCAGAATGGCCCCGGAGAAAAAACTTATGAGAAGAATTAAAGTTGTCCAGCCCGGAACCAGGTTTGAGCTGATAAAATACTTGCAGAGATAATAGATGATTAAAAAAACATTTACAAGCGATATAAGCGCCCCGCTCAACGTAACCAGACGCAACGGCAACATAGTAACATTACAAACATTATCCAACGCCAGACGGAACTGCTTGCGCAAAGTATAATTGGAAACTCCGGCATATCGGGGCGCATGCTCAACCTCCAGGCTTTTAACCTTACGGGTGCAGTTGAATAGAATCGCCACCAGTGACGGGTTGGAGCTGGGCCGCAGAGCCATCTGTTGAGCCAGCTTTTTCCGCATAACCCTGAACCCTGAGGTCGCCACCCCCTCGGGCAGGTTAAATACTCTGCGGTTGATTTTTCGCAACAGCCGCGAACCCAGATTCCGATATTTTTTATGATATTTCTGTTTGAATACGCCAAAAACACAGTCAAGTTCCGCATCTTCAAGCAGGGCTCCAACCAGTTTTCCTATCTGGTCCGGTCGATGCTGAAGATCATCATCCAGCGTCACCACAACCTCATTGACGACCAGAGAAAGCCCGCACAGGGTCGCGGCATGCTGACCGCTGTTAGTCATTAAACGAAAGGGTTTGAGCATCGGATAAACCGTTTTCAAATCCTGTAAAACCTGCCAGGAGTCATCCGGAGAATCATCATCGACGGCGATAATCTCGTATTCAGCTGCAAGTTCATCCAGGTTTGCCTTTAGCCGGCGCAGCAGTTCTGGCAGACAGCCGGCCGAGTTATAAACCGGGATTACAACTGAAACTGATGGTTTTATTAAACTGTTTTGCAATTTATTACTCATTCCGACAGTAGTTTTGCAATTCTTTGCGACTATTTAACTCGAAGTAATTCCACCGAATACAGTTTGACGATACCCCGCCCGAAACTATGAACCCGAAATTCGAACGGTCCTGAACCATCTTTTGCAACCTTAAAATTAAGTTCATAAAACTGGCGTCCCCGCCCCAATTTTTTAAGTTGACGATGAGCATAAACTCTCTCTTTGTCAACATAAACATCGAGGCTCCCGGCAGTTATTCCGTCCGGCTCTTCAATTTCAATTTCATAAATGACCCGGTAAGAGCCTTTCTCCAGTTTGAGATAGGGCCCGTAAGCCAGACAACCCTGCTCTCCCGGCCGAGCTTCAAGCACCCTGCCGGAATCAGCCATTGTTCCGATCGCATGCCAATAATGCCCAATCGCAGATGCCGGAATTTTGATTACTAATGCGGGGATAAAAACCGCAACCCAAACAGGCCTTTTCGGTCCGCACCCAGGAGCACTTCCGCTGGTCGCACCCAGGGGCACTCCCGATGGTCGCACCCAGGGGCACTCCCGATGGTCGCACCCAGGGGCACTCCCGATGGTCGCACCCAGGGGCACTCCCGATGGTCGCAAATAAGTACTCTTATCAGAACATTTTCTGATTATTAAATCTTGTTTTTTGGTGCAGAAAATTAACCTGTAAGGTACTAATGCGGTAACAGATCCCGCAACCCGAATGGAGCCTTGCGACCCGCAACCGAATGATTGCGCTGAATTTTACCAGGCAGGACTTCAACCAACAAAACAAATACCAGTAAAATGAAGCTAACTCCAGTTTTCTGGAGTTGAACAGAACCGCTGACGCGGAGTCCACAGTAACCAAATCCTTCCCAAATTAGTATTTCATTTCTGTTTGCCAAAACTATGCTGCACAGTTTAGAGATACCTTCAGGACAATCATTTCTATTGCCCAGTCAATTTTGACTTATGGAGGTATGCATTATGAGTAGACAGTATCAGAACAATTTTGAGAATTATCTCATCGTTCAACGTGTAGCGGAAAAAACCAAAAAATCTTATTTGCAGGCAGTTCATGAGCTGGAAGCCTTCCAGAACCAACCTGCCGACAAACTGAATAACGAACAAATTCAAGAGTACCTGATTTACTGTATTCAGGAAAAAGAGTTGGCCTGGTCAAGCTGCAATGTTCTGTTTTGCGCTCTAAAGAAGTATTATTCCGGCTATCTTGGTCGCGATGAGTCCAAATTATCTATTCCACCCCGTCCCCGCTCCCGACAATTGCCGATGCTGTTAAGCCCAGATGAAGTAAAATCCATCCTGCTGGCCACTGGCAATCTTAAGCACAAATCATTGCTGGCTCTTATCTACGGTTCCGGTTTACGAGTTAGTGAGGCGGTAAACCTTGACCCGCACCATGAAGAGCAACATAAAGTTATGGGAGCAATAGAGGCTTGTCGAACAGCTCGACTTGGCGGTCATATGGACGTTTGCGATAATTGCGGCGCAACCCAAAACAGCTACAACTCCTGTCGCAACCGTCATTGTCCAAAATGCCAGACTATGACAAAAGAAGATTGGCTGGCCAGCCGCAAGCGGGAGTTGCTCCCCTGCGGCTATTTTCATCTTGTCTTCACTCTTCCCCATATTCTGAATCCATTGATTCTTAGTAACCGCAAAGAGCTGCTCAACCTTTTGTTTTTATCAGTCAACAGCACTTTGAAAACTTTTGCCGCCGATCCGCAGTGGCATCTTGAAGAAGTGCCGGGAATTTTAACCCTTCTGCATACCTGGAGCCAGACCCTGATAGACCATTTTCATCTGCACTGCCTGATACCGGCCGGAGCTCTAAAAAAATGACTCTTTCAGCATATGAGTTTATTCGCCGTTTTTTACTGCACGTTCTACCGTTCAGGTTTATGAAAATCAGATATTATGGGTTTTTAGCCAATAAAAATCGGCGAAAATCAGTTCTGCTGATTCGCAGGTTGATCGGCATTGCGGTAGAGGTTGAACCTCTCTTTAAAGAGACTTTGCAGGAAAAAGTTCTGCGCATAACCGGCAAAGATATTTCCATCTGTCGCAAATGCGGACAAGGACGAATGGTTTGCAAAGAGATTCTTCTCCCTGACAGCAGCAAAAAACACTGCTGGTCGAGTACTATTTTTACGAAAATTCTCAACAACACTACAGTTGCGTCCTTTTTCAGTCAAAAAACTGCTGAACAGCAAAGA
>WFRP01000226.1 GCA_015486505.1 Pseudomonadota bacterium
AACTGATCATTTCTGTTTATGGCAACAAAGCCTTCACCAGACATTTATCGGCTACCCCTGTCCCAACACGCCTTGTAATTTTTCGATAATCACCTCCCAGGTATAGTTTTTTTTGACGAAGGTTTTTCCCTGCCGGCCCAGCTGTTTACGCAACAAGACAGGAAACTCCTGAACAATTGCTTTTAACTGGGCAGCATCTCTATACCAGAGTCCGCCGTTACTGCGCCGGGTCTGGTCAACCAGGACGGCGCAACGATCAGTTACCAGGGTTGGAGTAGCGACGCTCCAGGCCTCCAGGAGAATCAGCGAGAGGCTTTCAAAAGGGGAAGGGTTAATCAGCCAGTCGGCCGCCGCCAGCGCATCCCATTTATCTTCATCAGGAACAAAACCAAGGGTTATAATATCGGGATGGGGGGGGATTTCCATTACACTTTTACCCATTAAAACCAGCTTGCGGGGTATTTTTTCGCTCTCTCTTAATTTGATAAAGTCAGCGAAGAGTTCATTACAGCCTTTGAAAATATCGATCCTGCCGACATAGAGAATAAAAGGCTCATTAAGAGCGTATTTATCCCGAAAACGCTGCGGTCGCAGCAAACCCGGCGCTTCGATGCCGCAACCGATAACCGGCCCTTCAATACCGGCCTCCGGAAAACGCTGTTCCAAAAATTCCCGTTCCGCATAGGTATTAAAAACAAACCTGGGGGTCAACCGGAAAAGATCGTCCCAGATTTTCATCTTGAACGGCCATTCATCATGGGCGGTCGGCATTAAAATCGCTTTTTCCGCAACCAGCGGTAACAGGGTAAAGGGCTGATAAAGATAGGTAAAAAAGAAAAAGCAATCGTAATTTTCGCGCTCCTGCTCCAGATACTGCGCCAGAGCCCGGGAATTGGGCCCCTGACGCTGAAGCCACTCCAACTCCTCGCGACGACCGATATTTTCCAGATTATCCTGAATGTAAAGGGTATAGCGATTAAATTCATCCATATCACGCGCTTCATCAACCGGAAAACGGTGAATCACGGTCCCGGCAAAGGCTTCGCGCCCGGGTTCATAATAGTTTTCCCAACTCAGATAATCGATCGCGCAGGTCGTCAGGACTTCCGTCTCATAAATACCCGCCAATCGCGTTGCGAATTCCCGGCAATGAAGTTCCGCCCCGCCGTTAACCTCAGCCCCGCAACGCTGCACGACAAACGCTATCCTTTTCATTGCGAATTCACCAGCCTTAAAACCTCGCGCTCAAGATAGGGATAGACTTTCTCCGGCAGAAAATCCCGACGCCGAAGCTGCTGTGCGGCAATAATTTTCCGACGCAGGGTTTCATCATTTAACAGAATCCGGGCCGTCGCCGCCAGAGCCGGCATGTTGTTCTTGTCGTTAAACATAAACGCCGCCGACCCCAGGGTTTCAGAAATTGCGGAGCTGTTGTAAGCAAAGACCGGGATGTCAAACCACATGGCCTCGATCAGGGGAACGCCGAAACCTTCATGCTCACTCATTGACCAGTAGAGATCAGCGGCAGCAAAACAGGCCTTAAACTTTTCGTCCGAAACTTTACCGGTCACCAATACATGATTCTCCAACCCGAAATCCCGGATTTTTTCTTTAATCTCTTCGTAATAGGGATCAAGATCTTCACCATGGCCGCCAACTATCAGTAAACGGACATCGGGCTCGACCAGCCGCAGCCAGGAAAAAGCTTCGAGCAGGTCGGTCTGACATTTATGCGGAGCCACCCGGCCCGTAAACAGAATATTCTTTTTGCCGTCCCGCAGTTTAGCCAGAAAATCATTATCGACAGCGCCCGACATAAATGTTTCCGGATCAATTATAAGGGGTAAGCGCCGCGGCTCATTAAACCCGTATTCACCTAATTCCCGGCAATTATAATCCGAAACCCCAAGCGCGTTCTGAAAATCTCCGGCCGCCGCTTGCAACTCCTTACGACCGGCCAGCAATTTGTTGGCGAAATCCGGGAAATATGGGGCATACAATTCATACGGGGTGATGTTATGATAGATCAGGGCTTTAGGACCCGGGTGGGCCGCGACCCAGGCGGTCAGTTCAGAACCAATTGCATGGTGATAAAAAAGTATATCCTGGGATTGAGGTTTGCGTTTGTGAAAAAGTATGCCCTCTCCCGCGACCAGGTCATCGGCATTGAGAACATAGATGCTTGATTCCGCCCCTTGAGACCTTAAATAACCACGTATGGCAATAACATAGTTGGAAATGGCATCACCATAACTAAGATTGGGCAATATTTGATGAATTCTCTTACCCTTGATGGCCGTAATAACTGAACTCAATTTTTCCACCCCCAGATCGAATAATCCTGCCCGACGGAGAAAAATTTATGCGCTCCGGGATCACTTTTCTGTAAACTCAAATCAGGATTGAGCCGCTGGAGCTGACGTTCTCCAAAACCGCAATATTCGAGCAGAAAGTCAACCGTTGCCGGCGGCAGTGGATTACGGTGCGTAATATCGTAATAAAAGCGACAGGAACCTACGGCCAGATTCTCCGGATTCGGGGTCTCAAACAGCACCCCGCCGCCCTTGCGCAATACCCGATGGATCTCTCGCATCAATTTTATCAATTGGGCGGCGCTCAGATGTTCAATTACGTGAAAACTGGTAATCAAAGAGCAGCTTGAATCCGGGTAGCTTTCAAGAAACTGGAAAATATCACCCTCAACACAGGGTAATTTTTTTTGCTGACACAGCCTTACCATTGCCGGATTGCTGTCGACGCCAACAACATCAAGACCCCGGTTCTGTAATATTTCAAGCCATTCTCCGCGACCGCAGCCTAAATCCAGTATCTCCCCGCCCCCAGAACTTTCCAGAGTTTTTTCGACGTTTTCAAGGTTGACCTCCAGTTTTTCTTTGACGCTACCTGACTCACCGCGAAAACGATCTTCAAAAGCCAGATAAAGTTCATCTAATTCACCGTTATTCCCGGTTCCGGGAATAATTTTCTCCGCCAGAACCGTGATCTGGGAACGTAACTTCTGAAATTCATGCACTTTTATCCTTTTTCGCACAAAACCGAGTAAACAATTGTCAGCTGATTTAACATGTTCCTGCAGGCGCAATAGTTCGCGTTGGGTTTGCTGTAACTCCTTGATTATCAAATCATTTTGATAGTAGAGCTCATTTTCCACAACCTGCAGATTGCGTCTCAGGTTAGGCAAGCTGACAATACCCGTCATAATCTTCACAAGACGGCCTAATATCGGCACCTTAGCCATTAGCGAAAGCAAAAAAGGAAGCAACAAACCCTCTATTTCAACCCCGGCCCGCCGCCCTTCATCGGAATAACGCAAACGTCCGAGTAATTCTTTTTTGCCGATATAACCTTTTCTCAACTGTTCCAGATAGTAATTTTTCCCGCTTTCATCCGGCCCGCGTTGCAAAATAAGCTGATAGGCATTTACGATAAAATCAAGATCATGAAAACGGGTAAAATCCTCAATCCTGTAACGGTCCTTCCTTTCCAGTTTTTTAGTTTCCGTACGTTCACTAAAATTAGGCTCAGGACATTCCGGCAGAGTTTCCCTGTCACTGGTAACATCCTGGTTTATGTGGCGGTCAAAGACCGCGCAGGCGCCGCCAAACTTTTGTTTCGCGGTATTATCAACCCGGATCATCAACTGTTCAACATCAACCCCGGCAATCGTACTTTGCAACATTTACTCCCCCTCCAAATTTGAGCCTAATCAATTGAAATTCTGTTCATTTAACTGCCTGACCTATGACGATAAATTACCAGTTGGTTGGCTCCCGCAAGAAAACGCTCATACTTTACAATTTGCAAACCGGCCTTAATCCCGAGCTCCAGCAGCTCCTGATAACCTATTAGAGTCTGGTGTTCAGCCTGGGCCTCGGAACTGAAAAGACCGAGCCGACTTCCCAGGGTCAAAATAAATTCGTATCCCGGCGCCGGTGTAGTCACGACCAGTCTCCCTTGAGGCTGCATTTTTTTTGTTAGTCTGGTTAAAAAATCTGTCGGGTGGCTGAGATGCTCCAGAACCGCCAGCATAACGATCGTATCATATCCAGCTTGCGGAGGCCGACATTCTGAAAGAGAGTGGTTAAATGTATGTTCCGGGAAAAGACCGGATGCTGTCTCTATAGAACTTTTATTAATATCTATACCGGTATAGCTTATACCTTTAAATTTTCCGGCCAGCGCCCCGTCATCGCATCCGACATCAAGAATCCGACCCTTGATGTAGGGCAATGCGGCCTTAAATCTTTGTCTCCGCAACCAGGGTGAAAGAAGTCCCGATACCTGATTAGAATACACAGTTATCATAGCTCATAATTTGTTAACCCCTTGGGCTGGTTCCCACACAAAATATTATTCAAGTTACTTTACCGCAAATTTTGAGCTGGGCCTGCATATCACAGATTCCGCTGAAGATCGTATCTGCGTTCATAACAACTGCAAAAGAGCAGGCATGATCAATCCAATGATAACATTGATCTATGTGGGTGGCTTCTGTATGCACTGCCGCGGTCAATGTGTATTTTCCAGCTCCGAGAAAGAAATCGTCAATCATAAATTCCACAATCTTACGCTCCCCGCTGATCCCTTTTATCTTTTTACCCAGATGATTTGAGTTGGTACCATAAATATCCTGTCCGAATCTATCCCTAATCAAAATCCCCAGAGTAATATCACCAATATCTTCACGGATAGCCAGATAAAATTTAATTTTGATCTTTTGACGACTGACTATCACCTTGATTTCTTTACCATCCTCATCTAAAAGCTGTAATTTCTCGATTACAACCTTCATATTTCCATAACAATTTTGCCGGGTTTCATCACCTGCGCTGGCGGAATCCGTTTGTTTGCTCAAGCTTCTGTTATAAGCGTTAATAACCTGTTCCGGGTCTCCCTCCTCTACTACCGTACCGCGCTCAAGCATGATTGCCCGGTCACAAAGAACTTTTACCGCATTCAGATCATGGGAAACAAAAACAATTGCTCCACCCTTATCCTTGAATTCTTTTATTCGGGCAATACATTTCTGCTGAAAACTGGCATCACCTACGGACAGGGCTTCATCAACCACAAAAGCGTCGGGCTCAGCATGGATCGCCGTTGCAAAAGCCAGACGCATCGCCATTCCGGATGAATACGTTTTTAAGGGCTCATCAATATATTGCCCCAGCTCACTGAAATTAATTATGTCATCCAACCGAAATTCAACCTCTTCCCGGGTCAAACCGGCGTAAGTAGAGTTGAGAAATATATTTTCCCGTCCCGTGAATTCAGGATTAAATCCGGTTCCCAGTTCCAGCAGCCCGGTAATCTTTCCATCAATTTTTATAGTACCACTTTCAGGAATCATGACCCCGGTCAACAATTTCAATAAGGTTGATTTACCGGCCCCGTTCCGACCTATAATGCCAACAGTTTCACCATTGTTAACGGTTAAACTTATTCGGTTTAATGCGGTAAATTTTTTGTGATACTGTTTCTTAAAAAAAACTTCTTTTAAGCGGTATCCGGGATGACGATAGAGTTTAAATATTTTACTTACGTCTTCGACATAAATCATGGTCTATTTTCCACATACAGAAAAAAAAGCTTTGACACTTTCGGAGGCGGCTTGAGCCCAGGTCAATTCCTCCGCCCGCTTTAGTCCGCGTCTGCACATACTTTGCTGTCGACCTTCATCACAAACAATACTTTCTATGGCAAAAGCTATCTCTTCGGCGCTCTTTGGATTTTCCAGCAAAACCGCGGCATCGCCTGAAACTTCGGGTAAACTTGCTCTATTGGATGTAATTACCGGACATCCGGAAGCCATAGCTTCGATAACCGGCAAACCAAAACCCTCGTAAAGGCTCGGATAAATCAGAACGCTGGCTCCGTTATAAACCGCAACCAGTTCATCATCACTGATGTGCCCGGTTGCAATTACTCTTTTATCCAACCCCAACTCTCTAATCCTTTCCCGCCACAGCTTACTCCCCCAGCCGCTCCAGCCGGTCAGAATCAGGGGGATTTCAGTTTTGACTATGTTCATAGCCTCAATTAATGAATCTATATTTTTTCGCGGCTCCAGGGAACCGACAAAAAGAATATATGCTTGCGGGAGACCTAAATTTTTTTTAACCTTGTCTACCTGATTTTCCGGCAAAACTTTAAAACAGGGATCGGCGGCTTCCGGAATAGCTTTAATCTTTGCCGCAGATATTTTCATTGTACTGCTTAATTCATCCTTGATAAAATTTGAAGGCGTTATGATTAAATCCGCCTCGCGCAAACGCCTTTCCAGAAAAAGATCTGCAAACCATACTCTTTCGCGGGGGTGGGCCTGACGCCAATGTTTCAGGGAGAGATCATGCAGAGTAAAAACTTGAGGTATGCGTTTATTTATCTTTGCCGGTGTAAATGCGGTTTCGTGAAAAAGATTGAATGTCGTTTTCTCCAGACGCTTCCTTAATTTTCTTTCATACTGAAACCACCGGAGACTTCGGGCGCAAAAAATGACCCCCTCCGGGAAACGCCGGATTGCATTATTTTTTTTTTGCCATTCACTACTGCCTGGCAATAATGGCATTTGGGTTACTGTTCTGTCACGCAGTAAATAACTTACATTAACATCCGGATTCTGTTCAATCGCAGAGTAGAGATTCCTCAAATAGCGATTAATGCCTGTCAACAGACCCAGCATCGGAATTGCGTCAACCAGTAAATCCATTGCGTCTCTCTCATGCCTGATAGCATCAATTTTTTGGCAGAAAATGTTCTGATAAGAGTACTTATTTGCGCCCAGCGGATTGCCCCTGGGTGCGGGTCAAAAAAGCCCGATTGGGTTGCGGGATTTGTTCCCGCATTAGAGTATCTTTGCTAACGCCCAGAATACCGCTATCAGATAAAACATGTTTAACCATATCAACCCGTAAACTTTCTCCCGCCTTCTTATAAGTTGCCATAACGCGCAGGCACCACCGGCAAAAAGTAATGAGATGGCTGTTAAGACCAGGAATATCTTCATAATGCATCTCTTACATCTTTCTCAAGAATCCGGAACAGTTTATAGGCGACCAGCAGTAATAAATGGCTGGCTACCGTCAACCACAGAATTATGTGAGTTTCAGGCAAGTCTTTAAACACGATAATACGCTGGTACGACTCTATTATTGGAAAAACCGGATTGAACAGTAATATTTTTTTTACTGTAGGAGGCAGTATATCAGCCACATAAACAATTGGCGTAAACCAGAACCAAAGCTGCATAATAACCCCAACCAGTTCTTTTAAATCCCGAAAAAAGACGGTCAAGGTTGCGGTCAAGGTTCCGATACCCAATGCCAATATCTGCTGCAGATAAAAAATGAAGGGGAGATAGATTAGTCTTGGGTTAATTTCAAAACCATTGCAGGCCAGAAAAACGGCCAGTATCAGCATTGAGATAATATAGGTTACAACCTCCGACAAATTAACAAACAACAGCAGTGAAGGTAATGAAATCTGCACTTTACTTATAACGCTTTTTTTATCCAGAAAAACTGAGGTCGTCCGGGCAATGGTATTTGCAAAACAGGTCCAGGGTATCAATCCAACAGCCAGATATATACCGTAAGCATTGATTTCTGAACTGCCGGGAAGCCGGGCCCCCATAAGTTTGCCGAAGATAACTATATAGACGAAAAGATTAACCAGCGGCCAGATAAATGCCCACATCGAGCCCAGGATCGAGCCGGCAAAACGCTCGACAAAGTCCCTGCGGACCAGTTCCGCAATGAATGTGCCTCGACCCTTCAGAAATCTTTTAATTGGGTTTACATTCATTTTCCGGTCAGTTTCTTTAAATTATAATCGACTCTTTCCAATAATTGTCGATTCACAGCAATAATATCAGCAAGAAATGCGACCAGCATTGTCTGCATTCCCATCCCCAGAAGTACTCCAGCCAGGACAACTGATTGAATATGACCATGTCCATCTCCAGTCAGCAGAAGGTAGAGGAAACGCATACCCAACACCCCTCCCGCGCTCAAGAAGACCGCAGCCATTGTCATAAAAAATTTAAACGGTTGATAAACTATAAAGATCCTCACTATTGTGAATATCGACCTTTTAATATAGGTTGGTAAATTTTTCACCAGACGTGATGGTCGCAAATCCGGATTAACCCTGATGGGCACACTGGTAATGACCATCCCTTTCAGTCCAGCCTGAATTATCATCTCAATAGTATATGTGTATCCACTAAACACATTTAATCGCAAGGCCGCCTCTCGGCTTATGGCTCTAAACCCGCTCGGGGCATCCTTAATTTCTGTACCGCTAACCACACGCACAACCCAACTTCCTAGACATTGCAGGTATTTTTTAACTGGTGAAAAGTGTTCAATCACAGAAATCGGCCGGGCTCCTATAACGATCTCGGCATCTCCATTCAAAACTGGTTTTACCAACAGGGGAATATCTGCGGCATTATATTGATTATCCGCATCAGTATTCACAATAACATCGGCGCCAAGTTCTAAGGCTTTCTGCAGTCCCGTTGAAAAACTTTTTGCCAATCCCTGGTTGCTGATATGCGAAACAACATGATCTATACCATTTGCTCGGGCAATCATAACTGTTTCATCACTGCACCCATCATCAATCAGCAGCCATTCTACGGATTCAAAACCCTCCACTCGACGTGGAAGACCATCAAGTGTAACAGCAATAGTTTCAGCTTCATTGTAGCAGGGAATTTGAATCACAAGTTTCAATTCATTTCCTTCGTGTTTTCTTCAAGAATTATTAATTCCATCATTTGCAAGCGTCTCCATCTTCCTCGAGAACCACAGCAATTTGCATATTGTTTTTCGCTTAACCATTTCGAAACTTTAAAATATTTTACGTGTGTATCCTTTTTTGATAATCAACAAACACATAATATCCTGCGAATTGGATCAAACAAAGCATAATTGCCAGGAACTGATCTTTATCAAGAAACAACAAGACTACCATCCCTTGAATAACCGCCATTCCATAATTAGTCATCGTTACGGTTCTCTGACTAAATCCACAGCCCGCAAATTTTTGGTATAAATGGGTTTTATGTGGTTGAAAGACCGGTTCGCCTTTTATCAGCCGCCGGAGAAATGTTACAGTTGTATCTAACAGAAAATTTGACATCAATAACGGTATTACCAGAATAACTTCCGGCTTGGGGTTCTGCTGAAAAGAGATAATTGCCACTAGCGAAAGGATAAATCCGATACTGACACTGCCGACATCACCCATAAATACTTTTGCCGGCGGAAAATTAAAGGCCAAAAACCCAAGGCAGCCAACCATCAGTCCCAACGAAACAAAGCCCAAAAAACAGTTGCCGTGCCCTAATTGAATCACGGCAAAAAAGAACGCTGCGATCAACCCCTGACCTGCCGCCAGGCCATCAATGCCGTCCATAAAATTGAATGAATTGGCCATACCGACGATCCAGATAATGCTTCCGAGCCCGGTTAACACATCAAAGATTAATGACGGGATACTCGTATCTTGCCCCACCCGACTGAATCTTAT
>WFRP01000227.1 GCA_015486505.1 Pseudomonadota bacterium
CCTTTAAGCTCGCTGCGCCCGCCTTGCAAAACTCGCTTACGCTCAAACCGTTGCAATGCTAATGGGCTCCCGCTCGCTTCCGAAAAACAACGAAATCGTTTCCGCAACCGCTTACGAAAAACCACCCCCGCCCCCTCCAGAAGGTGGGGGGGTAAAATTTGGCTGAATAGTTACGGAGTTATTAAGTTAAGGAGTTGTAATAATGGCAGTCGAAAAAGATGATTGGATTGCTTATTTAGCTTCGGGTTGCGGCCTGGGCTCTCTGCCGCAGGCACCGGGGACCTGGGGCTCTCTCGGAGCTCTGCCTTTGTGGTTTCTGCTGGGTTGGCTCAGTAACGGCTGGTACCTTTTACTGGTGATTCTGTTTTCCGGCGCGGCGGTCTGGATCGCCGATGAAGCGGGGACATTGTTTAAGGTTATTGACAGTCCGGTGATAGTCATTGATGAGATTGCGGGGCTGATGCTGGCTCTGGTCGGGGTTCCCTTGAGCTTGGGCAATGCTGTGGCCGCGTTTCTGCTGTTTCGTTTTTTCGATATTGTTAAACCTTTCCCCGCGGACTGGTGCGAAGCCAATCTCCCCGGTGGTTACGGAGTGGTGTTTGACGACCTGGCGGCCGGGATTATGACCTGGGTTGTGATGCAGATATTTTTTGTTTAAACAGTAACTTCGTAACTTCGTAAGGTAAATATTCGGCTACCGTTCCCAACTACCTCGATGTGGGGACAGAATTCAATTTAGTCCCCGTGCGCAGCCCCTCCAGGGGCAATCCGTTGGGCGCAGGTGAAGCAATTTTGTTTGTAACTATTCAGCCGAATCCGGGGTCAGGCGCGGTTTTTCTCCGCTAGGCGTTAAGATTTCTGTTTTTCCTTACGCTCGCTGCGCCCGCCTTGCAAAACTCGCTACGTTCAAACAGTTGCAATGCTGATGGGCTCCCGCTCGCTTACGAAAAACAACGAAATCGTTTCCGCAACCGCTTACGAAAAACCACCCCCGCCCCCTCCAGAGGGGGGGATTTGGCTGAATAGTTACTTTTGTTTATTTCCTCTGTAACTTTACCGCCAAACCGAGTGAGGTCGAATGTTTACTCAGTAAGTAACGTTTAATGAACTGATTTTATTATGATTCCGGAGTAAGCCGGAAGAGGAGTATTTATGGATAAGAATCGTCAACGGGCAATGGAGATGGCTGTCGGCCAGATTGAGAAGGAGTTCGGAAAGGGTTCAATTATGCGGCTTGGTGATGAGTCCCGGGCGGAGAATATCGAAGTAATCTCAACCGGTTCATTGAGTCTTGATATCGCTTTGGGGGTCGGCGGAATTCCCCGGGGCCGGGTGATTGAGGTTTACGGCCCGGAATCATCCGGTAAAACCACTCTGGCGCTGACCGTTGTCGCTGAAGCGCAGAAACTCGGCGGGGTCGCGGCCTTTGTTGATGCCGAGCATGCTCTGGATGTTATTTACGCCCGTAAACTCGGGGTCAATGTCGATGATCTTCTGGTTTCGCAGCCGGATACCGGCGAACAGGCTCTGGAAATAACCGAGATTCTGGTTCGCAGCGGGGCTCTCGATGTGGTGGTGGTTGATTCCGTTGCCGCTCTGGTGCCCCGGGCCGAGATTGAAGGTGAAATGGGTGATTCCCACATGGGTTTGCAGGCCCGTTTGATGTCACAGGCTTTGCGTAAACTGGTGGCGGCGATCAGTAAATCGAAAACCACCGTGATATTCATTAATCAGATCCGGATGAAAATCGGGGTTATGTTCGGCAATCCGGAAACCACCACCGGCGGCAACGCGTTGAAATTCTATTCAAGTGTGCGGCTGGAGATCCGGCGCACCGGCGCGATCAAGAAAGGCGATGATGTTTTAGGTAATGCCACTCGGGTCAAGGTGGTGAAGAATAAAGTCGCTCCGCCTTTTAAAGAGGCCCGTTTTGATATCCTTTTCGGTGAAGGGATTTCCAAAGCCGGTGACGTTCTTGATCTGGCGGTTGACTGCGGGGTTGCCGAGAAAAGCGGTTCCTGGTATTCTTATGATGGTGAACGTTTGGGGCAGGGCCGCGATTTTGTCCGTAATCACTTAAAGGAAAATCCGGATATTCTCGCGGCGATGGAGCTGAAAGTCCGGGAATTTTATTCAATTCCTTCAACTGCGGGAGTTAAAGCGGATTCCGCCACTTCGGAAAAAGAATAATGATGCTTAAGTGAAAAGTCAGCCTTAGTCGGGAGGAGAAGATGGAATTTTTTCATGAAATTCTCAAGAAAGCGGTAAAATTCAAAGCTTCCGATATTCATCTCAAAGTCGGGGCGCCGCCGATTGTTCGGGTCGATGGCAACCTCTACCCCTTTAAGGATTTTTCCCGGTTGACTAATGAAGATCTGAAGGCGATGGCGGATCTGATGATGGGTCCGGTCCAAAAGGAGTATTTGCGTGATTTTCATGAGGTTGATTTAGGTTACGGAGTCAAAGGGATTGGCCGGTTTCGGGTCAATATTTACCAGCAGAGAAGTTCGCTGGTAATCGCGATGCGAACCATCTCTTTTGAAATTCTGGATCTTACGACCTTAAATATGCCGGCAATTGTCGAGAAGCTGATTGACGAGACCCGGCGTGGTTTGATTCTGGTTACGGGCACGACCGGGAGTGGTAAAAGTACCACTCTGGCGGCGATGATTGATTATATCAACCGCAACCGCAGTGAGAATATTATTACAATCGAAGATCCGATCGAGTATCTGCACCGGGATAAAATGAGCCTGATTAACCAACGTGAAATCGGTTTTGATACAACCTCATTTGCGTTGGCCCTGCGCGCCGCTCTGCGGCAGGATCCCGATGTGATTCTGGTCGGGGAGATGCGAGATCTTGAGACCATCGAAATTGCCTTGACCGCGGCGGAAACCGGTCATCTGGTGCTCAGTACCCTGCATACGGTTGATGCCGTGGAGACCGTCAACCGGGTTATTTCGGTTTTCCCCCCGCATCAGCAGCCGCAGGTGCGTCTGCAGTTTGCCAGCATCCTGCGCGGGGTAATCTCACAGCGTTTAATCGAACGCTGTGACAAGCGCGGCCGGGTGCCGGCGATTGAGGTGCTGATCAATACGCCGATGGTGCGGGAATGTATTGCTGAATCCGATAAAACCATTGAGATTAAGGATGCGATCGCGAAAGGGCATTCAATTTATGGGATGCAGTCATTTGACCAGTCAATATTAAGTTTCTATACCAAAGGCATGATCTCTTTTGATGAGGCGCTAAAACAGAGCAGTAATCCGGATGATTTCCTGCTTAAGGTGCAGGGTGTTGATTCAACCTCGGATACGAGCTGGGATGCCTTTGACAGTTCTGAAACTGATGAAGAACAGGGTGATGATGCCTCAACGAATGCAATGGATATCGAAAGATTTGCCAAATGAAAGCGAGAACCCCGGTTTCCGCCTGGTGGAAGGCGCAGGAACTTCTGGCCCGGCGGGATCATGGATCGCAGGAGTTGATCAACAAACTTAAACAGCGCGGTTTCCCGGACGATGAAATTGCCGCGGCGGTTAAGCGCCTGTTTGAGAAGGGAATTTTAGATGATGAAGCTTTCGCGGAAAGGTTGACGGAAGAGTTGTTTTTGCGGCGCGGCTACGGTTATCATATGATTCTTCTGCGTTTGCGCAAGAAAGGGCTTGACTCCGACCTCTGTCAGCGGATGGTGAAAAATTTTTTCTCCGGGATTGACAATGATGAAATGACGGCGGTGATCTTGCGTCTGCTGGCCCGGCGCCAGGCGCGGGAACCGGATAAAAGCCGGCTCTTTGCCTGGCTCAAACGGCGGGGTTTCAGAAGTGATGAGATTAAGCGGGCGTTAGCGGCGCGTGAAGAAATGATTGAAAAATAATTTCTCTTAAACCGCATCTTTTTTTCGTTGGCATGACATCTTAACCTTCTGTTTAGTACCTTACAGGTTATTTTCTGCACCAAAAAACAAGATTTAATAATCAGAAAATGTTCTGATAAGAGCACTTATTTGCGACCAGCGGAAGTGCCCCTGGGTGCGGGCCGGTAACTTTCTTTTGGGTTGCGGGATATGTTCCCGCATTAGTACCTTACAGGTTATTTTCTGCACCAAAAAACAAGATTTAATAATCAGAAAATGTTCTGATAAGAGTACTTATTTGCGACCAGCGGAAGTGCCCCTGGGGTACGGGCCGGTAGCTTTCTTTATGTCTAAGAAAACTTCAGTCCCGGGACCTGAGATTCGATAAAAACGTAAATTATGGCAGTTTCATATTAAAGCCCACCACCCAACTTCAGGCAATCACGGCTTAAGCAAAGATGTCGAACGAATTAATGTGTACCTTATTCGTTTTCAGTCCGTGAAACCGGACAGGTTATCCGGACTGCATAAGCAAGTTAAAGGTTTTTAAATTATCTAAGGAGAGATAGACTGATGACCGGAAACGAAATTCGCCGGAAATTTTTGGATTATTTTTGCGCGCATGAGCATGTGGAAGTTAAAAGTTCGAGCCTGGTTCCGACCAATGACCCAACCCTGCTGTTTACCAACGCGGGGATGAATCAGTTTAAGGATACCTTTGTCGGCCTCGAGGAGCGTGATTACAAGCGGGCGACGACGGCGCAGAAATGTGTGCGCGCCGGTGGTAAACATAATGATCTCGAAAACGTCGGGCGCACGGCCCGGCACCATACTTTTTTTGAGATGCTCGGGAATTTTTCTTTCGGGGACTATTTCAAACACCAGGCGATTACCTATGCCTGGGATTTTTTAACCAATGTTATGGGGCTTGAGCCGGAAAAATTGTGGGCGACGGTTTATCTCGATGATGACGAGGCTTACGATATATGGAAGGATGTCATCAAGGTTCCGGAAGCGCGGATCGTGCGGCTTGGTGAAGCCGATAATTTCTGGGCGATGGGCGATACCGGTCCCTGCGGCCCCTGTTCCGAAATTCTTTATGATCAGGGTGAAAGTATGAGGTGTGGCCCGAACTGCGGAATTGGCGACTGTGATTGCGATCGCTATCTTGAGATCTGGAACCTGGTTTTTATGCAGTTTAACCGGGATGCCGACGGCAGTATGACGCCGCTGCCCAAACCGAGTATCGATACGGGTATGGGCCTGGAGCGTCTGGCGGCGGTCAAGCAGGGTGTGCAGAGTAATTATGATACGGATCTTCTGCGGCAGATAATCAGCGCCGGGGAAAAACTTTCCGGCAAAGTTTATGGTGCCGATGCTGAAAATGATGTTTCCCTGCGGGTCTTAGCCGATCACAGCCGGGCGGCGACATTTTTGATTGCCGACGGAATCCTGCCCTCAAACGAGGGGCGCGGATATGTGCTGCGGCGGATAATGCGCCGGGCCGCGCGCCACGGCAAAATGCTGGGAATGAATGAGCCCTTTCTTTATCGCATGGCTGAGGCGGTTGCTGAAAATATGCTTGCCGCTTATCCCGATTTACAGGAGTCGCTGCCGTTTGTGACCCGGGTAATCAAGAGTGAAGAAGAGCGTTTTGGTGAAACCCTTGACCGCGGTCTCAAGGTTCTGGATGAAGAGATTGAAAAACTTAAGGCGGCAGCCGGCACAACGCTTTCGGGAGAGGTCACATTCAAGCTTTATGATACCTTCGGCTTTCCGGCTGATCTGACCGAGGATATTATTGAAAAACATGGTTTAAAAGTTGATCACGAGGGTTTTGTTACTCATATGCATAAACAGCAGGAGCTTTCGCGGAAAGCCTGGAAGGGTTCCGGTGAAGAGGCGGTCGCTGAAATCTATAAAAATCTGCTCCATGAAGGCCTGAAGAGTGAATTTGTCGGTTATGATGATTTTTCCGCGACCGGGAAGATTATCGCGATTTTACATGACGGCAGTCCCGTATCCCGGGCGGAGAAGGGCCAGGAGGTAGAAATTTTGTTTGACCGCACGCCTTTTTACGGCGAATCCGGCGGGCAGGCCGGGGATACGGGCCGTGGTGAGATGGACGCTGCGGCCTTTACGGTCTTGTCGACCAGCAAGCCTCTGGACGGTCTGATTATGCATCGGGCAATTGTTGAGCGCGGAAAATTACGGCTTAATGATGAATGTCGTCTGGTGGTCGCGGCCGCAGAGCGGCAGGCTTCCGCCCGCCATCATTCGGCGACCCACCTGCTGCAGGCCAAACTGCAGCAGGTTCTGGGAGAGCACGTCAAGCAGGCCGGTTCTCTGGTGACACCTGAGCGGTTACGTTTTGATTTCAGTCATTTTTCAGCGCTGACTGAAAAAGAGCTGGAAGAAGTTGAAGGCCTGGTCAACAGGGAAATTATGGCGAATCTTCCGGTTGAGACTGAAATTACCGATATGGAAACCGCCGTCAGCAAAGGTGCGATGGCGATTTTCGGGGAAAAATATGGCGACCAGGTGCGGATGGTGAGTATGGGGGCTGCCAGTATTGAGCTTTGCGGCGGAACCCATGTTCGGGCGACCGGCGATATCGGCCTGGTCAAGATTGTTTCCGAAACCGGAATCGCGGCCGGAGTCCGGCGGCTTGAAGCTTTGGCCGGAACCGCGGCCTTAAATTATATTAACCGGCGCGAAAAAATTGCAAAAAAAGCCGCGGCTTTACTCAAAGGGATTCCCGAGGAGTTGGTTGAGCGGGTTGAGCGGCTTCTGGAACAGGGCAAGGAGCAGCAGAAAGAGATTGCCGTTTTGAAAGAAAAGCTGGTCAGCGCCGCTGCCGGCGGCACCGGCGGCGCACCGACAAAGATTGAAGAGATTAACGGGGTTCCGGTTCTGGCCCAGCGGGTTGACTGTGATAACCCGAAAGAGATGCGCCGGATTATGGATGTTTACAAACAGAAAAACAGTGCCGGGATTACCCTGCTGGGGGCTGTCCATGCCGGCAAGGCTATTCTGATTATCCATGTCGGCAAAGACTGGCAGAAAAAGTATCCCGCCGGTTCCCTGATTCGGGAACTTGCCGGAAAAGTCGGCGGTAAAGGCGGCGGCAAGCCCGAACTCGCTCAGGCCGGCGGCCCCGATGGCGCTAAACTGGATCAGGCTTTAGCCTGTCTGCCTGAGCTTTTGCAATAAATCTGTCACCCCTGCGGATAGGAGCCCAGAACTTTCATGTAAAGACAGATCTCTTTTGTGGCTTTAATCATTTTGGCGACCTGTTCATCTTCGCGGTGGCCGATAAAATCGGCGATGAAGAAATAGCTCCATTTCTCATTACGAACCGGCCTTGATTCAAGTTTAACCATATTGATGCCGTAATCCGCCATCGGAGTTAAAACCTGATGCAGAGCTCCGGGAAGATGCGGGGTGACGAAGAGGATTGAGGTTTTATCCTTTCCCGACGGCGGACTGTCTTCTTTTCCCAGAACCAGAAAGCGGGTGGTGTTGCCGGGCAGATCTTCAATCTTTTCGGCACTGGGCTTAAGATTGTAGAGTTCGGCCGCGGCCGCACCGGCAATTGCCGCGCTCTGACCGCGTTGTCCGGCCACCCGGCGGGCGGCTTCGGCGGTGCTGCCGCATTCGGTTAGAATCGCTCCGGGCAGGTTGTCCTGCAGCCATTGACGGCACTGGGCAAAGGCCTGCGCGTGGGAAAAAACGGTTTTTATGCTGTTTAGCGGCAAGCCGGAGACCGTCAGCAGATCGTGCGAGATTTTCTGGTAACGTTCCGCGCAGATTTTCAGATCTGATGTGTAGAAAAGATCCAGAGTATGGTTAACCGCGCCTTCAATTGAGTTTTCCACCGGCACAATTCCGTAGTGGCATTTTTCCTGTAAAACCGCCTGAAAAACCTCAGCGACACTGTTCTGCGGCTGCATGATGGTTTCGCCGCCGAAATGACCTAAGGCCGCGAGATGGGTAAACGAGGCCTCCGGACCTAAAAAGGCGACTTTGTGCTGACTTTGCAATTCCCGCGCGGCGGCCATGATCTCTTTGAAGATCAGTTGTAAGGCCGTTTGTGTCAGCGGTCCCGGATTAATTTCATTTAAGTGCTGCAGAACCAGACTTTCCCGGGCGTTATTGAGGGTTGCAAGCCCTTTTTTCGCTTTTTCCCGGCCGATTTTACGGGCAAGTTCGAGACGCTGATTGATCAGTTCGAGAATCTGCCCATCCAGCCTGTCAATGTTCTCTCTTAATTTATCCAATTTATCTGATCGCAACGGTTGTACCTCCTCAAAGCGATTTTGTCGATCCGGCCGGTCGTTTAAGCGGCCTGAGTCAGATTGCGCAGGCGTTTGTCGGCGCAGAGCAGCAATTTGCGGGTAGTTTCCCAGGAGATACAGGCATCGGTGACTGAAACCCCATAGGTCAGTTTGTCCATTCCGACGGTACAGGATTGATTACCTTCCTCAAGATTACTTTCCAGCATGACTCCGATCAGGGCCGGATTATCTTCTTGCCGCTGACTTATAATATTTTTCAGAACCCGTTCCTGTTCCGAGAATTGTTTGCGGGAGTTGCCGTGCGAACAGTCAACGACTATGGATTCCCGGAGACCGCTGTCTTTTAGTTTCCGACAGGCTTCTTCGATGCTGACCGAATCGTAATTGGGCCGGTGGCCGCCGCGGAGAACAATATGGGTCCAGGGGTTGCCTTTGGTGGAAACGATACAGGTTTTCCCTTTCGGATCAACGCCGATGAAACTTTGCGGGGTCTGTGAGGCAATCATAGCGTGAATCGCTTTATCCAGGCTGCCGTCGGTGCAGTTTTTGAAACCGACCGGCATTGACAGGCCGCTCGCCATCTCACGATGAATCTGTGATTCGGTTGTCCGGGCCCCGACTGCCGACCAGCAGACCAGGCCGGCGAGATACTGCGGGGTTATCGGATCAAGAACCTCGGTCGCGGTCGGCAGCCCCATTTCCGTGATCTTCAGTAGAATCCGCCGGGCCCGGCGCAGGCCTTCGTTCATATCACAACTGCCGTTCATATGCGGGTCGTTGATCAGGCCTTTCCAGCCGATTGTCGTCCGCGGCTTTTCGAAATAGACCCGCATCACTAAAAGCATAGTGTCGGAAACTTCTTTCTGTAGTTCGGCAAGTTTTTGCGCGTATTCGAGGGCGGCTTTTTCGTCGTGAATGGAACAGGGGCCGACAATTACTAAAAGACGCTGATCTTTATGATCGAGAATGTTTTCAATTTGGCGGCGGCCGTCAATAACGGTTTTCTCACTGGCCGGAGTTAAGGGCATCTCCTGTTTCAGGACTTCCGGGTCGATCAGTGGCTCGAAGCTTTTGATGTTGATATCGTGTGTGTGGGTAGTCATTTTTTACTCCTGGTTAAGTTTTGTGGTTAAATAAAAAAAGCTGCGGGAAAATCGCTTCCCCGCAGCCTTTAAAACTAAAAAAGCCGGGGGTCGGTGACCCTCGGCTTTGCGGTTTTCAGTATGAGTTGGAAACTCCTAAACGCTCCGGGTACACCTCTGCCTATCGCTTCTAAAAAAATAAAACCAGAAATAGGAAAAGGTGTAAGCGAATTTCATTGTCAGTTAAATACCCTGCTAATTAAAGTTGACTAAAAAATGAGGTTTGGGCTGATTGTTATTGAATTCGGCCCCCATCTAGCACGACTGTTTATTTATGTCAAGAAATATTTAATGCCTGGCGGAGAAAAGCCGCGCCCGGCCCCGGATTTGGCGGAATCGTCACGAATTATAAAGCAAAAGCTGGTTTTTTGGCTATGTTTATGATAGGTTAATGCGGGAACAACTCCCGCAACCCAAACAGGGCCTTGCGGCCCGCAAATAAGTGCTCTTATCAGAACATTTTCTTGTTTTAAAACAAGAAAATAACCTGTAAGGCACTAATACGCTCAAGAGGTTCCTGTGGTTTTAATCCGATTTTACTTCGGTCTGATTTGTTGAAGATGAAAACGCTGAAAGAAAAACTGCCGGTCTACAGAACCGTGGTCTTTTTTATGACCTTTCTCTTTTCTATCGGCCTGTTTTTATGGATGGTAAAACCGTTTATCTCCACTCTGGTTTTAGCTTTGATTATGGTCGGGCTCTGCCATCCTCTCTATCTGAAATTACTGAAACCCTGCGGCGAGCGTAACTGGCTGGCGTCGGGACTGATTTGTCTATTGATCTTTCTCGGAATCTTTGTGCCGCTGGTTTTTCTGATTACCTCGCTTTCGGTTGAAGTGGCGAATTTTTATTCCTACTTAAAAACTGAATTAACGGTGGCTTCGCTTAATCACTTTGTTGCCGGCCATAGCGAAAAAGTTGGACGTCTGACTGAGCTTTTGTCCCATCTCGGGATAAATTACAATCTTGCCGATATTCAGAACGATGTCATCCGTCTCGGTAAGGAAGCGGGTTTCTGGGTGTATAACTGGACGAGAATGCTGGCCGGGCAGGTGGTCAACTTCTCGCTTAATTTTGTTCTGTTGATTATTTTTGTCTATTTTCTTTTGATTGACGGCCCCAAAGTTAAAGAGTATCTGCTGGCCTTATCGCCGCTGCCGCGTGATCAGGAGGAATTACTTCTCCATAAATTTAATGATATGACCCTGGCAATGGTCGTCGGTAACGGTCTGGCGGCGATTATACAGGGGGTTGTCGGCGGTTTCGGCCTGACTTTTTTCAATATTCAGTCGCCACTGCTCTGGGGCACGGTCATGGCGATCTTTGCCTTTATTCCTTTTATCGGAATCTCTGTCGTTTTTATTCCAATCGGGGCTTATATGCTGTTTGTCGGGGAGGTTGCCAAGGGGGTTGTGTTCCTGGTTTCATTTGGAATTTTATCTCTGCTGGTTGAGTACATACTGAAGCCGAAACTGGTCGGAGACCGGGTTAAAGTGCATATTCTTCTGATCTTTATCTCGATTTTCGGCGGCCTCGCGACCTTCGGCCTGATCGGAATTATTTTCGGCCCGCTTATCACCATAGCTTTTCTGAGTATGGTGGATATCTACCATAAAAATTACGGCAAGCATTTGTTGTAATCTTGTTGCGGCACAATTGACTTTTATATCTAATTGGGTTATGTGTCTTTATATGATGATTTTAGTGTGATTCAGGAAGTTTGCCAACCTTTTTAATTTCGGTCGCTGCGAATTCGGAGGGAAACAGGATGATGAGGTTTAATAAATTTTTACACAAGTTGCTATTGGGCTGTGGGGTTTTCCTGTTATGCGGCAGTTTACTGGTAAACAGCGCCAGGGCTGCGGAAACCGCTCCGGCTCCGGCTGCCGCGGAAGCGGAGAGTGCAGGTGATAACGTTGCGATAAATGAGGCGGAGTTGGCCCAGATGCTGGCGCCGATAGCGCTTTATCCGGATTCATTATTAATGCAGATGCTTATGGCGGCAACCTATCCGCTGGAAGTCGTTGAGGCCGCCCGTTTTGTTAAAGCCAATCCGAAACTTAAAGAAGATGCCCTCGATAAAGCGCTGAAAGATAAAGACTGGGATGAAAGCGTTAAATCGATATGTCATTTTCCCACGGTTTTGAAATCGATGAATGAACATCTTGATGCCACCAAGAAACTCGGTGACTTCTTTCTTGAAGATCAAAAAAAGGTGATGGATACGATTCAGGACCTGCGGGCCAAGGCCAGGGAAGCGGGCAAACTTAAAACCACCAAGGAGCAGAAGGTAATTGTCGAAGAGAAGACGATCGTTATTGAACCGGCTGATCCCAAAGTGGTTTACGTTCCGACTTACAGCAGCACCGTGGTTTACGGTTCCTGGAGCTATCCCGCATATCCACCCTATGCCTGGTATCCACCGCCGCCGGTCTACGGTTTTGCTGCCGGAGTCGCGGTCGGGGCCTGGGCCGCGAATAACTGGTGTCACGCCGACTGGCATCACGGGGATATTGATATTGATGTCAACCGGAATGTCAATGTCAACCGTCCCGGCGGCGGCACTCCCAGAACCCGGACGGGGGGTGGCGGACAAACCTGGAAACATAATCCCCAACATCGTAAGGGGGTTTCCTATCGCAACAGTGATGTCAGAAAACGTTACGGGCAGTCCGGCCGTAACGCCCGGCAGCGGGATCTGGCCCGGGGTTACGGCAAGGGTATGGATCGTAAAACCCGTGATAATATAAAGAGGCAGGGCCTTAAATCGGGTAATTCCAAATTCGGCCAGAGCAATAACCGCAAAGCCACGCGCCCGGCCGCCAATCAGAGTCAGCGGGCCCGGACGACCGGTAATACTTCGTCGCGTTCATCTCAGGTGCGCAATCAGGGCAGTTCCAGCCGCAAGGCGAGCGCCAATCGTTCTTCGCAGACGCGCAACTCTCGCCAATCGAGTGCGAATCGGAGCCGGCAAAACCGTTCAAGCAGTGCTTTTCAGCGTTCGGGGTCGGGCCGGTCGGTCAGCCGCAGCAGCAGCCGCGGCCGTGCCAGCCGGAGTTTCGGCGGTCGTAGCGGTGGCCGGCGGCGGTAAATGGCAATCGCCGCCTTACTTTGTTGATGTATATTTTATTGAATTTGGAGAGACTGGTTATGAATAATCATATGGTTGTGAGAATGAAACTTCGGGAACGGGATTTTTCAGGCGGTTATTTGCTGTTACTGGCCGGTCTGATATTTTTTATCTGGGCACCGGTTCCGGCCGGGGCGTCAGCGAAAATCAAGGGTAGCGCTTTTAATTCTCCCCAGGAAGCGGTCAAGATGCTGACCACAGCCGTTCAGAAAGCGGATACGGACGCATTGCTGGTTATTTTCGGAGATGACGCCCGGGATATAATTTTTTCCGGGGACAAGGTTGAAAGCCGGAGTGAACTGTCTGAATTTGCTGAAGCTTTAGCGGACAAACACGAGGTTGAAATGATAACGCCCACGTTAGCCCAACTGACGGTTGGTGATGAGGGCTGGATTTTTCCAATTCCAATCATTAAAGTCGATAATGAATGGTATTTCGATGTGGCGGCCGGCCGGGATGAGCTGCTTAATCGCAGAATCGGCGCTAATGAATTATCGGTAATTCAGGTGATGCTGGCCTATGTAAACGCCCAACTGGAATATGCAAGTCGGGATTGGGATGGTGACGGTATCTATGAATATGCCCAGAAAATCAAAAGTGACCCCGGGCAAAAGAATGGACTCTACTGGCCGGTAGCGCCCGGTGAAAAACAGAGTCCTTTCGGTCCCTTTATCGCCCGGGCGGAGCGGGAGGGCTATTCTGCTGATAAAGATGCCGATTCTCCTGAACCTTATAACGGTTATTATTACAAACTTCTTACCCGGCAGGGTGAAAATGCTCCCGGCGGGGCTTATGACTATGTTGTTGACGGTAATATGATTCTGGGTTTCGGGATGCTGGCTTATCCGGCTAAATATGGCGTTTCCGGGATTATGACCTTTGTTGTCAACCAGGAAGGGGTGGTTTATGAAAGCGACCTCGGCGAAAAAACTGCTGAAATAATCAACCGCTCAGTTAAATATAATCCCGAAGAACATATATGGCGCAAGGTTGATGAGCAATACCTTGAATCCGAATGATGGTTTAAGGTGTAAATTTGTCTGTTTAGGGTCAGGTCAGGGAAAAATAATCGAGCAGTATTGGAGCGGGAGCATAATGAGTTGTGTTCTCGCTCTTTTTTAACGGAAATTGATTGATGAGTGAAAAACGGAATTCAATACTTTGCCCCCGCTGTCGCAAACTGATCAGTCGTGATGAGGCGGAATGTCCCTATTGCGGTATAAAACGACCGGGTCGGCGGTTGCCGGATATTTTCCAGCGCTGGACTGCTACTCCGGCTGAGATTGTGCGGCCGCTGATTATTATTAATGTCATATTTTTTATCCTCTCCCTGATGCTCGCGCCGATGCATTTCGGCAGCCTGCATAATCCGCTGAGTTTCCTTGCGCCCGACAACCGTTCATTATTGGTACTTGGCGCGACCGGGTCAATACCGATCTTCCGGCTGCAGCGCTGGTGGACATTGATTTCCGCATCTTTTCTGCACGGTAGTATTCTGCATTTGCTCTTTAATATGGTGGCTTTATATCAACTGGGCCCGATCTGTGCTGAACTTTTCGGCCTGCATCGTTTTCTGATAATTTATCTGGTCAGCGGGGCACTCGGTTTTTACCTGTCGGCTCTGGCGGGCATACCTCTGACCATCGGAGCGTCGGCTTCTCTTTGCGGTTTGATCGGCGCTCTGCTGTTTTACGGCAAAAGCCGGGGCGGTGAGTTTGGCCAACTGGTGTTCCATCAAGTCCGCGGCTGGATAATCGGCCTGGTTCTGATTGGACTGTTTCTGCCCTCAATCAATAACTGGGGCCACGGCGGCGGCCTTCTCGGCGGCCTCGCCCTGGCCGCTCTTTTAGGCTATCAGGAACGCCGCCCCGCCGGCCTCGCCATCCGCAACCTGGCCCTGGCGGTGGTTCTGATTTCCACGGCAATTATGTTCTGGGATCTGTTTCAGGCTGTACAGTATTACTAAAAAAATCAGGAATTATAAAATTTGACTACTCAATTAGAAAAAGAGATTTTGCAGCGGCGGACTTTCGGGATCATCAGTCATCCTGATGCCGGCAAGACCACTCTGACCGAGAAATTATTACTCTTCGGCGGGGCGATTCAGATGGCGGGGGCGGTTAAATCCCGCAAAACTTCCCGCCACGCCACCAGTGACTGGATGTCAATCGAGCAGGAACGCGGGATTTCGGTTACTTCATCGGTGATGAAATTCAACTATCGTAATTTCGAGATCAATCTTCTCGATACGCCGGGCCATCAGGATTTTTCTGAAGATACCTATCGGGTCTTAACCGCGGTTGACAGTGCTTTGATGGTGATCGACAGTGCCAAGGGGGTTGAACCGCAGACTGAGAAACTTATGGAAGTCTGCCGGATGCGGAATACCCCGATTATTACATTTATCAACAAAATGGATCGCGATGGTCTGGAACCGCTTGATATTCTTGCCGACATTGAGGACAAACTTCAGGTTGAATGCGCGCCGCTCTCCTGGCCGATCGGGATGGGGAGCTCGTTCAAGGGCGTCTACAGTATTTACCGGCAAAAACTGCATCTCTTTTCTCCGGGTGCGGCCGGTAAACTGCAGGAAGGGGTAGTTCTCGAAAATCTTGATGATAGTAAACTTGATGAACTGCTGGGTTTGCAGGCCGACGCCTTGCGTGAAGATGTTGAGCTGATGGAAGGCGCGGCCAACCCCTTTGAACATTCCGAGTATCTAAAGGCGAGTCAGACCCCGGTTTTCTTCGGCAGCGCGATCAATAATTTCGGCGTCCGGGAGCTGCTTGATGCCTTTGTTGAATTGGCCCCGGCCCCGGGGCCGCGGGCGGCAGTGACCCGGGTTGTCAGGCCGGAAGAGAGTGCTTTTTCCGGATTTACCTTTAAAATTCAGGCCAATATGGACCCGGCGCACCGGGATCGGATCGCCTTTTTCCGCATCTGCTCCGGTAAATTTACGCGGGGAATGAAGGTGCGCCATCATCGTTTAGGGAAAGATATCACGGTTGCGAACGCCACGATTTTTATGGCGCAGGACCGCAGCAATGTCGAGGAAGCCTGGCCCGGTGATATTATCGGGATTCACAATCACGGTACGATTAAAATCGGCGATACGTTTACGAGTAAGGAAGAGCTTAAATTTACCGGTATTCCCAGTTTTGCCCCGGAACATTTCCGCCGGGTCATTCTCAAAAATCCGCTGAAGACCAAACAGCTTAATAAAGGTCTGATTCAGCTCGCGGAAGAGGGGGCGGTCCAGGTTTTCCGGCCGCTGATCGGCAGCGACTACATTCTCGGCGCGGTCGGCGTGCTCCAGTTTGAAGTGACCATGGCCCGCCTGAAAGCTGAATACGGGGTTGATGCGGTCTATGAAGCGGCCGATTTCACTGCCGCCCGCTGGATTGAGTGTGCTGATGCGAAAAAACTTGACCTGTTCAAAAAGAAGAATGAAAGTCAGCTGGCTTTGGACAGCGAAGGTTATCTGACACTGCTGGCGCCGAGTGAATGGCGTCTGCAGCGGATTATCGAACTCTTTCCGGATATTACTTTCAATAAAACTCGTGAATATGACTAGTTTCGACGGCAGTTACTGATGCCCCGGTTTAAACTTTCCGCTCCCTTTACCCCTCAGGGTGATCAGCCCCAGGCTATCGCGAAACTTGTTGCCGGTCTCAATGACGGCCTGCAAAAGCAGGTTCTTTTGGGGGTTACCGGTTCGGGTAAAACCTTTACTCTGGCCCAGGTGATTGCCGAAGTTCAGCGCACCACTCTGGTTATTGCCCCGAATAAAACCCTGGCGGCACAGCTTTATCAGGAGTTCAAGGATTTCTTTCCGGAAAACCGGGTCGAATATTTTGTCAGCTATTACGACTACTACCAGCCTGAAGCCTATATCCCGACCACCGATACCTTTATTGAAAAAGATTCCGCGATTAACGATCAGGTCGATAAACTGCGCCACGCGGCCACGGTTTCGCTTTTGGAGCGTGACGATGTCATTATTGTCGCCAGCGTTTCCTGTATCTACGGCCTCGGTTCGCCCGAAGCCTATCAGGGGATGCTGCTCTATCTTGAGCCCGCCCGGGCGGATCTGAGCCGGGATCAGATTATCCGGCGCCTGGTTGATATTCAATATTCCCGTAATGATTATGATTTTCATCGCGGCACCTTTCGCGTGCGCGGGGAAATTGTCGATATTTTCCCGGCCAATATGGAAGAGAGCGCTTTGCGGCTTGAGTTTTTCGGTGACGAACTTGAAAGCCTCTCCCTGATTGATCCCTTGA
>WFRP01000228.1 GCA_015486505.1 Pseudomonadota bacterium
AGCCAGACCTGAAATACCTTGATGCCGGCATTTTTTAATCTCTCTTCCGCCGCATTCAAGATTACATCAAGATCATCTCCGGCCTTAGTCACCGCAATCCGGGCGACCTGGGCAAAATTAAAAACTTCAGTGTCGAGTCTGGTTTTGGTTTGCGGCGGCAGTTTGCAAGCGGCAGTTTTCAGCTCTCTGGTATCATCCAGGTTGCCGTAGAGAAACTGGAGCTGCTTTTGGTAGACGGCCGGCAGATAGACCGTAAACTGTCGGGGGATCAGAGTGCGGAAACAGAGCAGGGTGGAGACCCGGCCGGCAGCGCTGCTTTCTTTATCGTAAGCTGCGGCCGGCATCAGGTCAACCTCCAGAGCCTGGGCGATAAAATTGAGCTTGTGGCCAACTTTCTGGGAAAAAATATGATTGCAGACCGTCTCGCCGTAAATCAGCTCAACTTCGAAATCATGTTGTCCGATGGCAATGCCGTGGGCGGCCATGTCGGTTAAAATTCCCTGCCCGCCCCGGTAATCTTTATGGACCAGCCCGGCGCCTGATTCATAGATGCGTTTGTACGGAGCACTCTGGTATAGGGCATTGTGGCCGACGATGTCACCGTTTGTGGTTCGGGCGACACTGGAGATTACCCGCCGGGCCGCATTTTCCTTTTTCAGAAGTTCGGGTTCAATATAGGTTCGGATCGGGTAATCAGCCCCGTAGACGGAACGAAAAAGCCGGGCCACGCCCGCAGCGTCTTCGGGTCGAAAAAGGTCGATCTGCCACTTTTGGCCCGGTTCAATATGGTTATCGTCGATTTTGTTTTGCCGGTCATTCATAATGTTTTTCAACCCCTTTTATTTTGTTGTTTCCGGTTTTTCCCACCAGCCCAGCTTAGAAATTTCCTGGAAAAAAGTCCGGGCGACCACCCGCATGCCGGCATCATTGAAATGGCCGATATCGATATAGAGTTCATAGCGTCTCGGGTTGCTGCGCAGAGTTTTATCAAGATCGATGCAGGGAAGCTCCAGTTTGGCGGAAATTTTTTTGATCTCTTCAGTCAGAGCCAGGTCATAGACCCCGCGGCCGCTGAGAAATGAACGCCAGTTGGCCTGAATTGCTTCCAGTTTTCGGGCATCTTCCGGCGTCGGCTCAAGATCATAAGCAAAACCCGAAGTAAAGATTGCCATCCGGGCGCCCTGGTTTTGGGCCAGATCTTTAAACGCGCGATAATTTTCCGCAATTAAAGTCCGGCATTGCCGCCACTGAAAATCATCATCCCAGCGGGGAAAATCTCTGCGAGCGCTGGCAGAACGGCGCCAGAGCAGGTAGAGACAGAAGTTACTGAGAAAATGTTGGATAGCCGGGGTTTTCCGTTCCAGCGCGAGAATGAATTTTTCCGGCCAGACTGCTTCCGCATTCCATTTTGAACCCATCATCCAGGCCTGAGAAAGGTCGTTGAAACCGAAACCGACAAGGACGAGATCGGGTTTGACCCGGGCGATCTCCTGTTCCCAGTAGCGGCGGTGCTGGGTGCTGTTATAAATCGGGGTGCCGCCGTTGATAATCTCCCAATCTGCATAACCGTGGCGCCGGAGCCGGGCTTTTAAGCGGGCATCCCAGATTTTACTTTCATGGTTAAGTTTGACCCCGAAAAAGTTGGATTCTCCGATTAACAGCAGTCGCTTTTTTTCGCCCGTTGGTTTAGGCTCCGGCCCCCGGCAGCCGAAACGGTTGATGTTGACGATTTTTGATCTAAAGCCCCGGACAAAACGGTAGTGCAGCGGGGCGCCAACCATTTCAATGAATTTATTGTAAGGATATTCGCTGATCATTCGTGAGCGGAAAGGGATGCCGAAATGGCGTCTAAAATAGATTCGGGCAATAATTTCACCGGTGATAAGCAGTAACGGAAGGCCGATAATGAGGGTTGGCAGCGTTGTCATTTTGCATTTCCTTGTTGTTGTTGTTGTTGTTGTTGTTCAGTGAGCAGTGCGCGAATAATCATAAAACTTACTAATCCGGAGACCGCGAAAGATACCGGATGACTGATATAGATGCCGTTGCCGCCCCAGAGTTTCAGAAAGAGCAGGGCGAGCGGGATCTTTACGATTAAAAGGCGCAGAAAATTGATCTGCAGGGCGAATTTAGGTCGTTTAAGTCCCTGGGCCAGGCCCAGCATGATCAGCTCAAAAGGGATGCAGAGAAAACCGAGTCCGGCAATCTTTAGGGCAAAGGCGGCATGTTCCAGAACTGCAGCCGCGGGTTTGAACAGGGCAATCAGTTCGCCCGCCTTAAACCAGAAAAAAATCGTTGCCGGGATAACGAAGACGTAACTTAAGAAAAGCGCGGTTTTACAGCCCTCTATTATGCGGTCGATACGTTTAAGCCCGAGATTGAAACCGATGAAAGGAATTAAGGCATTGGATAGCCCGTAAAGCGGCAGGACAATCATTCTTTCGATGCGGGCGCTTAAATTCCAGGCTCCGACATAGGCGGGGCCGCAGCTTGACAGCAGGTAGTTGAAAGCGGCGGCCGCCGCCGGGATAATCAGCATCGAGAGCGTAACCGGGGCCCCTAAAGTTGCGATCTGGCGCCAGCGGGAAAGGTGCCCGCGAGAAAAGCACCAGCCGGGGCAGTCAAGTTTTTTACGTTTAAGCGCCCGGCCCATTATTACACTTGAGACCATCCAGCCCGTCAGTGAGGCCAGAGAAGCTCCGGCGACGCCGAGACCGCAGCTGAAAATCAGAATCGGGTCGAGAATTATATTGAGAATATTGCCGGCAATCATCGCCTGCATCGGGGTTTTGCTGTCGCCGTAGCTGAAAAAGATCGCCTCACAAAGCATGGTAAAGCCGATAAACGGGAAACTTAAAACCAGCCAGCGGGTATAACTGCCGGCATCAATCAGGAGTACCGGGTGTTTATCAAAAAGCGCGAAAATCGGGCGGCTGCACACCGGAAAAACCAGGAGCAGCAGGAAACTTATGCTGAAAAATGCGAGTGGGAAAGCGGCTTTGGCAATCTCCAGGGCCTGCTCGTGGTCGCCGCCGCCGCGGGCATGACTCATGGTCGCCAGGGCCCCGACGGCAACCCCTTTACAAAGTGACATAGCGATAAAGAGAAGCGGAATTGCCAGCGACATCGCCGCTAAAGGTAAGGTGCCGAGTTTGGCGACAAAGATTGTATCGACCAGGCCGTAAAGCGTCTCGAAAAACATTGAGACCATAGCCGGGGCGCCGAGGCGTAAAAGGAGGGGAAAGACCCGGCCCTCACCCATATTTATCCGGCTATCTTTCATTGGGATTAAGTCGTTTAAGCAGATTACCGGCGACCCGGCGCCGGTAGTCAGCTCCGGCCCGGATATCGCTGATTGGTTCAATTCTTTGTTTAAGGAGATCCGCGGCCGCCGTCAGCCGGGTTGTGGTCAACGGTTTGCCGAGCAGGAATTGCTCAACTTCCGGTTGGACAACAACGGTCGGACCGAGGCTGCCCCAGGCCAGGCGGATAGCGCTGACCGTTTGCTTGGAATCGAGATTGTAGAGGGCCGCCAGCGAGACCACGGCAATCGCCAGCGCCTGACGCAGGCCGACTTTTTCAAAAAAATGGTGGCTGAAAACCGGTTCTTTGGGGATTATGATCCGGCTTAAAATCTCGCCTTGTAAAATTTGAGTTTGGCCCGGACCGCGGATAAAATCTTTAAGCTGAAGTTTCCGGGTTCCGGCTGCTGACTGCAGCTCGACTGCGGCCTGAAGAACATAGAGCGGCGGCAGGCTGTCACCGGCCGGGGACGCGGTCATAATATTGCCGCCGAGGCTGCCCATATTGCGGATATGGGGTGAACCCAGATGGCGCAGGGCTTCGTTTAAAACCGGAAAATGGTTTTTAATCAGGGGGGATGCCAGTACCTGGGCCGGGGTCACCGCGGCGCCGAGAGCAATTTCATAGGGCAGCTCGGTGATGGTTTTAAGTTCATCAAGCCGATCGAGACAGATCAGGGCTTTCGGGGCCGGTTTCCCGGCCCTGATTTTAACTAAAAGATCAGTGCCGCCGGCAAAAACGGCATTATCTTTATTTTCCGCCTGCAACTGCCAGAGCTGCTCCAGACTGCGGGGAATCAGTACCTTGCTCATTGGTTATTCCTCTCCCGGCTTGGCGTTGGCCGCCAGCTGGATACTTTCGATAATCTTCTGGTAGCCGGTACAACGGCAGAGATTGCCGCTTATAGCTTCCCTGATTTGAGACGCGCTCGGGGCCGGATTTTTTTGCAGAAGTGCGTTAGCGGTCAAAAGCATTCCCGGCGTGCAGAAACCGCACTGTACGGCCCCGCCTTCGATAAAGGCTTTTTGCAGCGGATGGAGCTGGTTTGCATCCGGCCCGCCTAAACCTTCGATGGTGAGTACCCGGCAGCCTTCAAGCTGGGCCGCCAGCATCAGGCAGGCCAGCCGGGTTGTGCCATTGACAATTATCGTGCAGGCTCCGCATTCGCCAGCGCCGCAGGCCTCCTTGCTCCCGGTCAGATTGAGATCTTCACGGAGCAGGTCGATAACCCGCCGGTCAGAGCGGGTTTCAAGCTCGATATCTTTGCCGTTCAAGTTGAACTGTAAAAGCATTTTATTTTTTCTCCAGGGCCGTAAGGAGCCGTTCAGCGGTTAACGGAAAATCCCGGCAGCGAACCCCGCAGGCGTCGGCCACCGCATTGGCAATCGTCGGCAGCGGCGCGTCGATCGCGATTTCGCCCACTCCTTTGAGACCGTAAGGGCCGCTGGCTTCGGGCTGGCGGATAGCGTAACAGCTTAAGCGCGGCAGATCCTGAGAACCGGGAATGATATAGGTGGCAAAATCGGGGGTTTTAACCGCGCCTTTTTCAACTTTAAGCTCCTCGTAAAGGGCGTAGCCGATACCCTGGGCGATTCCGCCCTGCATCTGCTGTGCAAAAAGCTGCGGGTTGATAAGGTTGCCGCAGTCGGTAAAAGCGATATATTTCAATACCGCAACCGCACCGGTCAAGCGGTCAATTTCGACGGCGGCCAGATGCACGCCATAGGAGAAAATCAGGTGGGGAATACCGTGCAGTTTAAGATCTAACTGCCTTGTCGGTTCTTCGCGGTTAACCGGGGCCCGGAAACGTTGCGTGATAATCCGTTCATCCGGGCTCATCATAAGAGCCATCTGCCGCAGGCTGATATCCCGGCCGCTGGGCAGATGCCGGATAATCCCGGGCAGCAGCGCAAATTCGCGCCAGTCGCTAACCATCATAGTGTCGGCCGCCTTCTGGCAGAGGCGTTTTTTGAAATTCTGGGCGGCGCCGAGCAAAGCGTTGCCGAAGGTGTAGGTCGTGCGGCTGGCCGAGGAGGAGCCGGAATTCAAGGTGCGGGCGGTATCGGGCTGAATTAATTCCAGTCCGTCCGGGTTCTGATTCAGAATATCGCCGGCAATCTGCTGATAGGTCGTGGCGTTGCCCTGGCCCATATCAAC
>WFRP01000229.1 GCA_015486505.1 Pseudomonadota bacterium
ACAATCCCCGCAACCCAAAAGAAAGTTACTGGCCCGCACCCAGGGGCAATCCGCTGGTCGCACCCCAAGGGCAATCCGTTGGGCGCAAATAAGTACTCTTATCAGAACATTTTCTTGTTTTTTCAAACCGAAAATGACCTGTAAGGTACTAATGCGGGAACAAATCCCGCAACCCAAACAGGGCTTTTTCGGCCCGCACCCAGGGGCACTTCCGATGGTCGCAAATAAGTACTCTTATCAGAACATTTTCTGATTATTAAATCTTGTTTTTTAGTGCAGAAAATAACCTGTAAGGTACTAATGGGCTCCCGCTCGCTTCCGAAAAACAACGAAATCGTTTCCGCAACCGCTTACGAAAAACCACCCCCGCCCCCTCCAGAAAGTGGGGAGTAAAATTTGGCTGAATAGTTACCTCTTTTTTTTCGGCAATTATCAATAAAATTTCGGGGCCGGAACCGGTATTTTCGCTGCTTTAAAACGCAGGAACGCGGTCTGATAAAAGCGCTCGGCGGGCTCCCGGCTGAAACCTAAATTAATTTTCGGAAGCGGCTCACCCATAAGAAAATTCCAATGCAGCAATAAAGTCGGCAGTTCGCTGCCGCGCTCATATTGCACCAGGCGCCGATGGGAAGAACTCAACCGGGTTACCGGCTGATTCCGTTTCGCGGCAAAATTGATCAAACGGGCAACCTCCATTTCCGTAACCGGGGCCGCGCCCTGCTCCCGCCAGAAACGTGAAAGTAAACGCTCAACCAGATAACCATCCATACCGCCGGGACGACACTGCCGAAGAAATTTGTCGTAAGTATCAACCGCATCACTCAAAAAAGCGCCCAGCATAGCATCAAAACCGTAACCACGACCGATATAGAGCAGGGCAAGATCATCACAGACCCCTTCACCTAAGGCCCGGCGAAAATAGGCTTGATCAAACCGCGGATAGTCATAGGTTTTTTTCTCCGTAAAAATCACGTTAAGTTCAATCAACTGCCGGCGTTCCGCCAGACTGAACGCCCGACTGCCGGTATCTCCGAGACCGAGCATTTCCAGGCGCTCCGGCGCGACCACCTCCTGCCCGCCGTAACCTAATTCAAGCTCATAATCGTTAAAGGTAAAGGGCATCAAGGCCAGCGTCCGCCGGCGGCAGTCAGGATCATCCATCTGCCCGGCGAGCAGCAAACCCTTGAAAAAAGGTGCGCTTGCAACCTTCCGCCCGCGCAGGAATTCGACGCCGAAAAACGGCCCTTCGGCATCTGCCAAAGCAATCTCAGGCTCATTAAAATGTTTTTCAAGATGATTCAGCAGACGCTCAATCTGCTGATTGCGCCAGTTCCTTATCCGATAATGGCCAAGTTCCGGCGCCGACGCTTCGAGCACCGAACAGACCCTGTCAAAAGTGGCATCGGCAAAAACCAGCGGACAGCCGACCGCATCGACAAACCAGCCATGCCCGTTCAGCGCCCGACCCAGCACCGACTGCGGCAAGACCCGGGCCATAAAATCGGGCCCGGCCGCGAATTTCCGGGCTTTCAGATAGTCAAAATCACGGCGCACGCATTCGTAAAAGAGCTCCCGGTCCCGCTTGACGCTTAAAATTTTAGGGCTGAACTCACTCTTATCCCGGCGCTGCCGCTGATCGAAAGTATCATTTTGACGACCGGCCAGCAGATCAAAGGTTGCCTGCAGCCGTTCACCGGCGGCCTGACGCTGAAATTTACGCCGGCGATTTCGTTTTTCCCGCAATCGACTCATAATAATAATAGGTTCCGCCGGCCGGAAGGCTAACCCGGTAGTAGGATTTTTTTCTCGGAAAAAAGAGCAGTCTCCGACCTTATCCTGACTTGACCACCCTGAAGAACTCCACTACAATGGCCCGCATCAGTTAAATCCATTGTCTGAACAGCGCCGGGGAGTGACCATGAATGAAAACAGTTCACCAATTAAAAAGTTTTTCCCACTGATAAAAGAGTGGCGCCGACATCTGCATCGCCATCCGGAAGTTTCGGGCAAAGAGGTGGAAACCGCCCGTTTTATCAGTCAAATATTAACCGATTACGGGATTAAACACCAGACTAATTTTGGCGGGTACGGCATCGTCGCCGAAATCGGCAATAATGGCGATAACGGCAAAAAAACCATCGCCTTCCGCGCCGACTTTGACGCCCTGCCCCTGAATGACCTCAAAACGGCTGCATATGCTTCAGAAAACCCCGGCGTCATGCACGCCTGCGCCCACGACGCCCACACCGCCACTTTGCTGGGCCTGGCGGCCTGCCTGGCGGAAAATCCGCAAAGTCTGAATCACCCGGTTAAATTTATTTTTCAACCGGCCGAAGAAAACGGCCGGGGCGCCCAGGCTATGCTCAAGGACGGCCTTTACCAGAACCCGCCGGCGGCAATTTTCGGTTTTCATTTCTTTCCCGAGCTGGAAGTCGGCGGCGCTAAACTGCACCGGCAGCCGTTTATGGCCGCAACCGAGTGTTTCACGATTACCGTCAAGGGCCGCTCAGCCCACGCCTGCATTCCCGAAAAAGCCATCGACGCGATTCAGGTCGCCGCCCAGTTGATTCTCGCGCTCAATCACTTAATCTGCAAGGAGTTAGACCCTATCGACCCGGCTTTAATCTCAATTGGCACCATTAACGGCGGTACGGTTTCCAACATAATCGCCGACCAGGTGGTGATGACCGGCACCATCCGCTCGTTATCAGACGAACAGCATCAGCGCCTGCATAGCGCCCTGCGGCGCATAGTTTATGATTTACCCGGAGCCTTTGCGGCGACAGCTGAAATTAAAATCAATAAAGTGGCGCCGGCACTTGAAAATGACCCGCGGCTTTGCGATATAATGGCCGGGATTCTCGGGGAAAATCCGGCAATAAACAATTTCATCGACAATGGCCGGCCGTTGCTCGGCGGCGAGGATTTCGCCCGTTTCGCGCAAATCAGTCCCGGCTGTTACTTTTTCTTAGGTTGCGGCAACCGGAAAAAAGGCATCATCCACCCGCTCCACAGTTCCCTTTTTGATATCGACGAAACCGCGCTTGAAATCGCACTGAGTACGTTATACGATATCGCCCGCAATGGAGATAAAATAATCAACCAGCTTTCAGCCTAATCCGTTGCCGGGGGTGCATAATCGAATTCGTCGTGCTCTTCGGCAAAAATCAGATGGTAAACATCGTGAGCGCTTACCGCGGCAACGATGCGCTCGACCATCTCTTTACGGCTGAAAACCCGGGAAACTGCGGCCAGGGTTTTCAAGTGATCCTCGAAACGAAGTTCCGGAATAACCATCAGGATAACCACTTGAGCCTTTTTCCCATCCAGCGAATTAAAATCAACCCCGTCCTTAAGTACGGCCATAACCCCCATAATTCCCCGACTCCGGGGCAGGAGGTCGGCGGCCAGGGTACCGTGCGGGATGGCAACCCCTTTTCCCAAGCCGGTGCTCAGTGAGTGCTCACGCTCAATCACTGAACAGAGCAGCGGCTCCCGGACGGCATCCGGCAGCTTATAGACGCTCACGGCAAAATCAACCATTTTTTTCAGCAATTCCCATTTATCAGGCGCCCGGAGATCAAGCGCCACCGCATCGCGGCCGACAATACCGAAAAGCAGATGTCCGGCTTTACCGATCTCACCGGCCCGGCGCAGGACATTTTTCACCAATACCGGACCGGCCAGTTCACTGACAACAATCGAAGCCAGGATAATTGCCGTCACCGTACTCTCATAAGGGGTAAACAGAGGGTTTTCCTGAATTGCCACCACAAGGCCGATCGCGACCCCGGCCTGCGGAATCAGGCAAAAACCCAGCAGTCCGGCAACCGGCTGCGGGGCCCGGGTCAGCCAGGCGCTCAAGCCGGCCCCCAGCAGTTTACCACCGTAACGGGCCAGAATATAAATGGAACCGACCGCGCCCAAAGAGGGCAGCAGACTCAAATCGAGGTGGGTTCCGGCCAGGGTAAAAAAACAGACATAGAGAAAAGGTTCCAGATCTTCGATTGAGGTCATGATCTGGCGATTGGCGCTGGAAAAATTCGTAATCACAAATCCTAAAATCATATTTGGCAGCAGGGGCGATATTTTAGCCCACAATGAGATTCCGGTCGTAAAGCAGACCACCATCAGCATTAACGAAACAAAATGGGCCTTTTCTTTAAGCTGCTTTGCTAAAATAACCATCAGGGTACCGCCGGCAAGGCCGAGAAAAAGCGCGATACCCAGAACCTGCCCGGCTTTAAGCGCGGGCCCGCTCCAGCCGGCCCGGCCGCCGAGATGGCTGCCGATAAGCACTGAAACCAGGACAAAAATAATGATGGCCAAAACATTATCCAGCGCCACCACCGATAATAAAGTTTTGACCAGGGGGCCGTCGGCTTCGGTTTCCCGGATTACTGAAAGCGTCGCCGCCGGAGCGGTGGAGGCCGCGACGGTTGCCAGCAGCAGGGAAACAATCCAGTTATCAAGCCATAAATTACAGAAGAAAAAGACAGCGAGCAGCGCCAGCAGCGCCTGGACCAGAGCGATAGTCAACAGGCTGAAAGCCTGCGGTGCGATTCGCCGGACTTTGAGATGGGAAGCGATTGAAACCGCGATCAGGCTTAAAGCAATCGCGGAAATCGGCTCAAGCGTATGATAAACAATTTCATAGGTTAAAAGGTGGGTAAAATAGGGGCCGATGACAATTCCGGCAATAATATTTCCGGTAACCGACGGCAGCCGCAGACGCCGGGCCAGACTTCCGCCAAGAAGGCCGGCCGTCACCAGAATACTTACCGCCAGAATAGCATTCACAAACAACCCCCAAAGTAAACGGCAGAGAGTAAACTGCAGCCGCAAACCGCGACTGTTATTCCGGATAGTTATTCCGGATAATTACGGCAGATAGTCGCTGAGGACAGTTAAATAGTGGAGATAGAGAAGCGGGGTTTTGGCGGCAAAACCGGCAACGCGGCCGAGAGCTTTTTCGGCCTGCTCCCGCCATTCCGGATTATCCCCGGCCGCCGCCAGGTTGAGAAGATTGGCGATCATCACTGAATTACTGCCGGGCAAAACCCCGTCATGCAACTCAAGATTCCGGGCAATCAATTCTTCCGCGTCACTGCCGCTGTAAAAGAAACGCTCCCCTTTTTCATCCCAAAAAAGCTCATTCACAGAAAGCGTCAGCGCGCGGGCCCACTCTTGAAATTCCGAACCGCCGCCGGCCCGGCCAAGTTCGATAAGGCCCCAGACAAGATAAGCATAATCATCAAGAAAGCCCGGAGTCGCGCCCTTACTACCGGCAACCTGCCCCAGCCGCCATAATCGGGTCTTATCCCTGACGGCAACCTTTCTCAGCGCCCGCGCCGCCGCCGCCGCGGTTTTAAGATATTCCGGATTATCAAAAACCACCGCCGCCCGGGACAGGGCGACAATCATTAAACCGTTCCAGGCGGTAACAATCTTATTATCAATAAACGGGGCCGGGCGCAAGGTACGGGCCTGAAAAAGTTTTTCCCGGCTTTCCGCCAGATGCTCGGGAAAAAGTTCAAACTCGTCCCCATCTTCACCAGCTTCAACCAAATGCAGAACACTGCTTCCTTTAATTTCGGGGAAATTACCCGCTTCATCAACACCGTAATCACGACAAAAACGCGCGCCCGCCAATTCTCCAAGTTCAGCGAAAACCTGCGCTTTGCTCCAGGCGTAAAAAGCCCCTTCAACCCCTTCGCTATCAGCATCCTGAGCCGCGCGAAAAAGCCCGGCTTCATTTTTTAAATCACGCTCAACGTAGGCAAAAATCGCGGCAACCACATCAGCGTAAAGTTTTTTACCGCTTAGCTTAAAAGCTTCGCTATAGGCCAGAGCAATCATCGCCTGATCATAAAGCATCTTTTCAAAATGAGGAATCCGCCACTGCCGATCGACCGAATAACGATGAAAACCACCGCCTAAATGATCGAAAATACCGCCGGCCGCCATTTTATCAAGGCTCTTTTCCACCATTGTCAAGGCGATTTCCGCGCCGCTGCGCTGTTGCCAGCGCAGGAGAAACAATAATTGATGCGGGGTCGGGAATTTCGGCGCTTCACCGAAACCGCCGTTTTCGGCATCAAAATTTTCCTGCAGATGCTCGGCCGCCGCCCCTAAAAGATCAACACTTAAAACCTCATCCACCGCCGGAACATTAAGCTGTGAGCGTAACAAATCGGCAACTTTCTCACCATTATTAAGCAGCCCCTGACGATCGTTTAGCCAGCGCTCGGCAAGATAATGCAGAACCTCGATAAAACCCGGCATTTTCAATTCGGCACTGCTCTGTTTCGGGAAATAGGTCCCGGCAAAAAAAGGCAGGCCCTCCGGTGAAATAAAGATAGAGAGCGGCCAGCCGCCGGAGCCGGTAAAAAACTGACAGCTCAGCATATAAATCTGGTCGAGATCAGGACGTTCTTCCCGATCAACTTTAATCGCGACAAAATTATCCCGCAGCAATTTGGCAACTTCGGCATCAGCAAAGGTTTCGTGCGCCATCACATGGCACCAGTGACAGGTGGAATAGCCGATGGAGAGAAAAATCGGTTTATCTTCAGCACGGGCTTTGGCTAAAGCCTCTTCCCCCCACGGATACCAGTCAACCGGCTGCTCCGCGTGCTGCCGCAGATAGGCGCTTGTTTCATTTTTTAAGCGATTAGCCATAAAAAAATTTCCTTTGCCGCAGGTTTTTATTCCGCCGCGGTCAATGCCGCCGGAGCCGGTGTCCGGGCCCCTAATTCACGATCCATCATAAAAAGGCCATGCCCCTGATCGCCTATCATTTTCAATTTCTGCAGAACTTCATCGACCGAAGCCTCTTCCTCAACCTGTTCCGAAACAAACCACTGGAGAAAGATGTTGGTGGCGTGATCTTTCTCGGCAATGGCAATATCAACCAGGTTATTAATCAAGGCCGTAACCTTCTGTTCGTGGGCCAGGGTCTCGGTAAAAACGACAACCGGATTATCCCAGCTGGTCGGCGGAGCGTCAATTGCGGTCAGCAGCACCCGGCCGCCGCGCTCATTGATATAATCATAAATTTTCATCGCGTGGACCATCTCTTCCAGAGCCTGAGATTTCATCCACTGGGCAAAACCGGACAGATTGATTGAAGAAAAATAGGACGACATCGACAGGTAAAGATAAGATGAATAGATCTCGGCATTAACCTGTTCATTCAAAGCGGCTTCAACTTTACTGTTTATCATTTTACATACCTCCATTTTTGTTAAATAACCGTAACTATTCGGCTGAATGGCTACAAATAACCTTACTGAACCTGTTTCACAGTAACACAACCGCCCACGAAAGACAACTGTTTTAATCTAGATTAGTCCGGGATTTTTTATAGAGCCTGACATCGGCGGCCAGCGAACAGAGCGGTTCAATCCGGCGGAAGCTGCGGCGCTGCGATTGGCCGACCAATTTCATAAGGCCGTTAAAAAAAGCGGGCGCGTCCTTTATTTCGAGAACGCCGCCGTGAGCAAAAAGGAGTTTAGCGACCGCAAGTCCGGCCATCCGTTTCAAGCTTTCCGCCATCAACTCGGGAAACAGCATCGGAAACGGCAGCACAATCTTTTCCCCGACCTTAATTATTAAATCACCGACATAGAGCAGTTTCTCCTGCGGCTGATAGAAAACCATATCATAGAGGGTATGTCCGGGAGCGGCATAGGCAAGCCAATCCGGGAAAAACGGCAGTTTATCCCGGTCGTAAAGCCGAAAATCAGGTTGCAAGCGCCGGGGAGACCAGGCCCATTCGAATTTTCCGAACTGCCGCCAGGCTGAGTATTGCCCCAAAACCGTATCAAGAATATGCTGGGTCGCGCCGCTGCCGCCGCGATACCAGCGATCGATTTCATAATGAGCCGCAATCGGAATTGAAAACCGGCGCCGCAGCAGCGGCGCCCCGCCGGCATGATCGGGATGCATATGTGAAACCAGGGAAAGTTTCAGATCGGAAATCGGCCGCCGCAGTACTTGAGTAAAGAAGTCTTTAATCCGGAGCGCGTCCCGACGGGCGCCGCCGTCCAGCAACAGAACCTTGTCCTGATATTCGACCAGGTAGATAGTTGCAATATAACCTTCAAACTGATGTAAAGTGAATAGAGATTCATTCATCACTCTATTCTACTTTTATTCGGCAAAATGTAAAGCAAAAAGTACCGCTGCAAGCCAAAAAAATATCACTTGATTTTGTAACTATTCAGCCAAATTTTACCCCCCAGCTTCGGGAGGGGGCGGGGGTGGTTTTTCGTAAGCGGTTGCGGAAACGATTTCGTTGTTTTTCGGAAGCGAGCGGGATCCCATTAGTACCTTACAGGTTATTTCTTGTTCAAAAAAACAAGAAATGTTCTGATAAGAGTACTTATTTGCGACCTGCGGAAGCGCCCTTGGGGTGCGGGTCTTTTCGGCCCGCTAATCAGTACGGCTGGTAATCTCAATCAGATGATAACCGAAATCAGTTTTGACCGGGCCGTGCACCTTACCGACCTCGGC
>WFRP01000230.1 GCA_015486505.1 Pseudomonadota bacterium
ACAGCGAATGGACCCGGGGCCGGACGTATATGCTCGGCAATCCCGCCGACTGGGTTAAAAACGGTAGCTATGTCAATTTCACCGATGACCCGGAAGAGATGGGTTACGATGTGCATATGTCCAACCAGAAAATGGGCTGCGGTTCCTGTCACCTGCGCAGCGACGGCAGCAAAGAGGATAAGCACAACTTCTTGAAAGGGGTTGATACCGCGCATATGGTGCGCAACGACCTTGATGCCAATCCCCGGCCCAAGAGTTGTGAAGGCTGCCATTTAGGTAACCAAGATCCGAATGCTCCCAGTCCGGTCGCCAGGCATGAAGAGATTTTCGGCGAAAATACCGGGCGTCACTTAGCCGTAGTCTCCTGCCAGGCTTGTCATGAGCCCTATCGTAAAACCTGGCGTTTCCGCCTTTTTGACGACACTCTGGGTTACTATCTCAATTTTGACAACCTGATGGGCTACAATGTCCTTGCCGACCAGGAAGCCGGAATTATCGGTAACGGCAAGGGGATGGCTTTCCCCGGGCCGGAATACGCTTTACCGCCGGTTTACGGCACTTCGCCCGGTTACGGCCTGCCCCACTTCAATATGGTTAACCAGCATATCGATGCCGACGGCAAAGGGGTTCAGTCGATGGACTTTGTCTCGCAGATGGTCAACTATTTCAATATGGACGGTGAAGCCGATCCCGGCCGGCTGGTTAACGGCATGCCGACTAATTTCAAATTTGACTTCTGGAAATATTTTCTCCATGTGACCTATAAAAACTACCAGAAGATGGGTCTGCCGCTCGAATATGACGAAAAATATGATAATGTCAATTTCCCGCCGCTTTACTACGGCAACGGCATCAATGGTTACCCGCAGGTGGTAGTCGGCAACCCGATTACGATTATGACCTGGGTTGACGCTAATCCGCAGCCCGATCATGATATGTCGGATCTGCCTTACGGCGGCGCCAAGATTCTCTATATCCGGGAGATGAATGCCGCAGTCCAGATGTATAAACGCCCGGCTCAGGTCGGCGTGATTCCGCCGCAGGAGATGGCGATGATTCCGCCGAATGATCCGGAATGGGCCCAAAATCCGAATGTCGGCCGCATTGTCTTAAAAGACAGTGGCTATGTAATCTTTGACCATACCGGCGATATGTTCCCGGATATCTGGTGGGAAGAGGATGTTAGAGCGGTGCAGGCGGCTTTAACCACAGTTTTGAAAGCTGAAGGTGAAGCCGATCCCAAACCGGTCCTTTTTATCGCGGCTCATTACTTCTCCGACAGTCACGGTATCAAACCGGCGGAAAAAGCTTTAGGTGCGAAAACCTGTAATGACTGTCACGGCAGTTCCACCGAGGCGGCCGGCGCCCACCGGATCAGCGACCGCAATATCGTGTTTATGCCCTGGTCACCGCCCTGGTTTAAGGATGAAAACCGCTTCATGCGTTTTAATCAGGAAAGCGGTAAAATGGAAGTCACTAACCCCAACGGCCTCTTTCTGGTGGACGGTGAAATCGACTACCTTAAACCGATGGCGGCCAACGGCTTGAATTTCCTCGGTGCCCGGGCTGATGAAATCCTGAAAACCAGTCATCACCACGCCGAAACCCTGTTCAAGATGGCCGGTGAAGGTACGGTTATGGGTAAGGATATTGTCGATATCGACCCCGCCCTGCTGACTCCCGAAGAGCAGAATGCCGAGTATGTCAAGCAGGTGGTCAACGGCCCCTGGCAGGATAAGATGTACTTCTATGTGCCAACGGAAATCAAGAACCACATCGAAGCCTGTGCTTTTACGGTCGGCGGCCCTGAAAGTGTCTATCTCGACGGCCGGGGTTTTGTCAGAGCGCAAAGCCTGATTTATGAGTATCAGTCGGAAAGCACCATCGCAACCATTATCCGGCTGCCCTTCACCGGAACCGAACCGGAAATCTGGAGTCTCGGTGAAAATGATACCTTCTATAAACTTGATCATGAAGCTGAAGTCGTCGGTCAACAGGGCGGTTATGTTCTGGTCAAAGTTTACGAACCGGGAGATTATGTCGCGGTAGAGCCGGGAGCCGGCGGCGGCAACGAGATTCTCTATGATCTCTGGGGCGCGTTTATGCAGTAGTGCCGATTCGGCAACCCTGAGATAAATCAGGGTATAGTAATCAATCCAGGCGGGCCGGTTGTTTTAGCAATCCGGCCCGCTTTTTTTATTTTAATAATGCGGTATCGCTGCCAACATTCTACTTGACAAAGTTTTTTATACTTGGTAAATCGACCAAATACTCAATGGAGGAGGGGTCTATGAAGGGAAATATCAAGTCACGTTACGAAGACCGCGCCCGAATTATCAAAGCGATGTCCCACCCGACGAGACTTTTCATGGTCGATGAACTTTCACGAAGCGAACGCTGCGTCTGTGAACTACAGAAAATGATAGGCCATGACCTATCCACAACTTCCAGACATCTTGCAATTCTCAGGAGAGCGGGAATTGTCAAAGGCGACAAACGTAAAAACCAAATTTATTACTCTCTCCGATTGCCTTGCGTCCTTAACTTTTTTGCCTGTGTCGATACCGTAATCGAAAACAGTGCCGCAGAGTTGCAAAGTTTGCTCTGACAAGCCCCACCCAGCCTTAAACCATATCCAGCAGAGGAATAACAAAATGAAGAAAATCGTCTCCGCAATAATTATTATTGCCCTTCTTTTAGGAATGGGAGCCCTGGTCGCGAAACGCAAAGGTCAGGCCAAAAAGGTTAAAGCTTACGGAAGTCGTCCGGTTCCGGTTCATGTCGCAGCGGTAAACCAGCAGACTCTGAAAATTACACACAGTTATCTCGGCGTTCTTGAAGCCCGGCAAACGGCGCGAATTTCCTCAAGAATTTCCGCCAAAGTTGATAAGGTTCTATTTTACGAAGGGGCCCGGGTCGAAGCGGGTGAACTTTTGATCGAACTTGATGACCAGGATATCCGGGCTGACATAAAAGGAATTGAAGCCCAGATAATGGCCACTCAAGCAAATATCCAGAGTCTTAAAACCAATAAAGCTTTCTGGGTTGCGGAGAACAAACGGGATCAAAAACTCGCCCGAGAGGGGGTTATCTCCAAAGTTGAAGCGGAAACCACTAACAATCGGATGACCGAGGCGGTGGCTAAACTTCAGGCGGCTCAGGGAAGTCTGAAAACCCTCGAGCAAAACCGTGACAGTCTAAAAACAAAACTGATGTACAGTAATTTGCAAAGTCCTTTCGCCGGGCAGGTAACAGTTCGCAACGTTGATCCGGGAGATCTGGCCACTCCCGGAAAAGATCTGATGGTAGTAGAGGAACGAGACGGTCTCAAAATCGGTTTTGATACACCCCAGGAAGATATGCATTTTCTCAAGGTCGGGTTACCGGTTCAGGCCGAGATTGCGGGGCAGAAACTTAACCTGACCATCACCCATATCTACCCGAGTTTTGACCGCAGTCGAATGGTACGGGTCGAGGTCAAGACCCCGGCCAATCCAGATTTTAAAATCGGCTCATTTGTACCGCTCACCGTAATTTGGCAGGAGCATCCGGACGCACTCACTATACCCCAGGAAAGTCTAATCCGGAATGGCTCCGGCGACTGGGTGGTTTTTGTTGTCGTTGACGGCAATCTTCAACAACGACCGGTAAAAAAAGTAATGGCGAGCGCCAACCGGGTCGAAATTACCGGACTCAACTTGAACGATAAAGTGGTTACCAGTACATTTCTGGGCTGGGCGAACCTGGCCTCTGACCTTAAAGTTGAGGTGATAAAATGAGTCTCACCCGCACCTCAATCAATAACCCTTATGGGGTAATCGCCCTGGCCATGGTTATTATGGCGCTGGGAATTTTCGCTTTTTTTCGGACCCCGACCGATCTCTTTCCCGATACGGCGCCGCCGCAGGTTGCGGTAATAACCGTCGAACCGGGTGCCTCATCCGATGACATCGCCGACAAGATCACCCAAATCATAGAAAAAGAGCTCCACACAATCTCCGGCATCAAACGGATTCGCTCAACCTCACGCGATGAAGTTTCCTCGGTAACTGCCGAATTTTTCTACACCAAAAAAATTGGTGAAGCGGTCACCGATGTCCAGAGTGTCGTGGCCCGTATCCGCTCCCAACTGCCGGCCGATGCCCAGGAGCCGCGGACCTACCGGATTACTGATGCGACCCGGGCTTTGACAACCCTGGCACTTTCTCCCAAAAAGGATTCGGCCAAAAATCTGTCAATAATCCGTTTGCTGGCGGAAAATGAAATAATGGATGATTTGCTCCGGGTTCCCGGGGTAGGTGATGTCGATGTTTTCGGCGCCCATCAACCTGAGGTTCAGGTACGGGTTGACCGGGACAAACTTGCCGCCTACAATCTTTCGCTGGCCCAGATACTCGGTAAAATTTCGCGACAAAACGTCGCCGCCCCGGCCGGAACGGTCTACACCAAAGATGGTGAATACCTGGTTCGGGTTCAAGGAGAATTTTCCAACCTTAAAACATTGCAGAATCTACCCCTTAAACGTTCCCAATCCGGACGGGTTCTGCTCCGTGATGTCGCCCAGGTCAAACTCGCCACCCATGAAGCCCGCAGCGGCTATCTCGGCAATAGTCGTGAAGCGATTGCCTTGAATGTTATGCGGCCCGAGGGAGGTCGAACGATATGGGCCATTCACAACCTCAAAAAAGAGCTTAAGCAACTCCGTCAACGCTATCCTGACATTGAATTTCAGATTACCAACGACCAACAGCCGATCATCGATGTCAATGTCAAAGGGATGCGCGCCTCGGTCTACCAGGCCGTGTTGCTGACAGTTTTCATTATCCTGCTCTTTCTTGCCGATGTCCGGGCGGCCCTGGCCATCTCGGTTTCGATACCAATGGCTTTCCTGACCGCTCTGGTGGTTTTATGGTTCAGCCCCTACACCTTAAATATGGTAACCCTTTCCGGGGTTATTATCGCGGTGGGAATGGTTGTTGATGCCTCAATCGTGGTTCTGGAAATCATCTATCGCAAGCATAAAGAGCAACCTGAGGTTCCCATCAGGCAGGTTGCAATTGCGGGGGCCGAAGAGATTTCGCATGGGGTCACGGCCGGGGTTTTCACCACGGTTATTGTTCTGATTCCAGTTATGTTTGCCGGCGGTTACACCCAACAGACTATGCGCCCACTCAATATGATGATTACGGCGACCATTCTTTCATCCCTGGTCGCCGCTTTTACCATCGTTCCTTTGGTAACCGTACGCCTCCTGTCTCGTTCGGAACCAAAACTGTTCCGCTGGATCACAAAGCTATTAATGCCCTTTACCAACTGGATGGAGCGCCGGACCGAAGGGGTCGCCAATTTTGCCGGCCGACTCCTGCATCATCGCGGCCTGACTGTCATTTTGATGATTCCGTTTATCATTTTTTCCATGCGGGTGGTTAAGCCTTTAAATGGCAAAGAGCTGATGCCGCCGATGGATACCGGCGTCGGCATCATCAAATTTGATACACCCACCCAATACACCCCGCAACAGGTCCTTGCGGTAGCCCAACAGGTTGAAACTATGATTCGGGAAACCAGTGAAAAACTGAAATGGATCTCGACTCAAATCGGCTCGGAACCGGGTCAGATAAGTTTTGGCGGCGGCGGCGAGACTGCGCAGGCGGTCGCCATCACCATAACCCTTGAAGACCGCAAACAGCGAAAAATGTCGATCTGGGAGATGGAAACCCGCTGGCGGGAAGGCTTGCGCCGAATTCCCGGCGTCCGTACTTTTGATGTTACCGAATATGGCGCGACCCCACTCTCAAGTACCAAAGCGCCACTTGATCTTGTCATCAACGGCCCCGACCAGCACGTTCTCGACCGGCTCGCCGACCGGGTGATGGAACGACTCAAAGGAATTAAAGGGCTCACCGATGTCCGGCGTTCCTGGTACATCGACAAAGCGGAGCAGAATATTATCGTCGATCCGGATCTGGCCCGTTTCTACAACCTGAATCCGGCCGCAATTGCCCAAACCCTGAAAACTGCCGTCAAAGGGGTCCCGGCCAGTTCGATGCGGCTGCAGGGGGCTCTTGATATACCAATTACGGTGCAATATCAAAAATCCCAGATGGACAAACTTGCCGATCTCGAAGACGTTCAGTTAACCACCCCCTACGGTCCAATCCCGCTGCGGGCAATGGCTCACATCCATACGGTGAAAAATGCACCGTTTATCACCCGGGAAAATCTCCACAACACAATTGATATCACCGGTATCAACAGCGGCTTAACGATTGCTCAGATCGGCGGCCAGGTCAAACAGAAACTCAAAGGGTTGAAGCTGCCGGCGGACTACAGCATCACGGTTTCCGGAACGCTTGACGATATGCAGACCGGCGGCCGGGAGATGGGCCGGGCCCTGATGATCGGCATCATTCTGCTCTATATCCTGCTGGTGTGGATGTATAAGTCGTTTATCCATCCCTTAACCATAATGCTTTCGATTTTAATCCCGGTGGCCGCGGCGATGTGGGGGTTGATGCTCTTTGATAAACCGATGTGCAAACCCGCAATAATGGGGCTTATTCTGCTCGCCGGAACGGTCGTCAACAATGCCATCCTCCTACTTGATTTCATTATCACGGCCCGGGCTCAGGGAATGAGCAAAGATGAAGCTATCGTCCAGGCGGTGCGTTTGCGCTTTCGCCCGATTGTTATGACCGCCGCCTCAACCGCTATCGGCCTGACCCCGCTGGTCTTTGAGATGGCGGTCGGTATGGAGAGAATGTCGCCGCTGGGAATTGTCGCCGCCTGCGGTCTGATTGTCGCGATATTCTCTTCAACCTGGATCTATCCCTGTATCTATTCATTGGTTGACAGTCTCGTCGAGAAGGTCAATGGACCGGCGACTAAAACTGTTGTCGCCGGAGTTATGCTGATGCTTCTCGTCGGAGGTCTCAACTCTTCTCCAGCATACGCTGCTGCTCCGGTTAAAATGACACTGGAACAAGCGCTGATTTTTGCCGCAGCCCACAGTCCGCAACTACTTGAAACTCAGGCAGATACCGGCATTGCCAAAGGCAATCTCACCTCAGCCAAAGCCCGGCTCTTTCCCCAGATCAATCTGGTCGGCAACGCGCTCTACAGCGACCTCGATCATGCGGTGGTCTCCGGGCTATCTCCGGATAATATGCGCTTTAGCGATACGACTTACGATCTTGGTGTCGAGATAAAACAACTGCTTTGGGATTTCGGACAGACTAAAAACCGTATGGAAGCCGCCCAACAACAAGTCGATGCGGCCGGCAAAATTAAGGCCCGAACCCGAGAACAGGTATTCTTTAATGTCACCGCTCTCTATCATCAACGCCTGATGGTGGATGATTTGATTAAAGCTGCGGAAGCTACGCAAAAATCCCTGAAACTCCTGGTCAAAAACCTTGAAAAACGGCTCGCCGTTGGTAAAGCCGCACGTCTCGACCTCCTCAAGGCCCGGGTTAAACTTGCTGAGGTTAAAAGCCGGATTGCCGTACTTGAAGCGCAACGGATAAACAGTCAAAGTGCTTTACGGGCGGCTATGGGATATCAGGGACCGCCAATCCAGTGGGTAAAAGAAGCATCTCCGACTCCAAACTCGCCGATTATCGAACCGGAATCAGACCCCGAACAACTAATTAACCGGGCGCTTAGCTTACGCCAGGATTACCAGGCCAACGAAGCTCTGGTACAGGCAGATGCCGCGCTTGAACGCTCCGAGAAAAGCTCACGGTGGCCCCGACTTGACGCTTTGGGTCATTACACTCAATATGGTGCCTCCGATCCCTATCCTTCTACCCCGGCCGGCAATCACGATAATGGCTGGGAAGACAACTATGCCATCGGTCTGCAAATTTCTTTTCCCCTTTTTGATTCAGGGTTACGTTCCGGGGCGATCACCCGGGCGACCTCCCAACGGCGCAAAACTGAAGCCCGGCGCACGGCTCTCCGCAACCAGATTGAACAACAGGTGCGTAGTGCTGCAGCCGAAGTGCAAAGTGCCAAAATCCGGGTTGAGACTTTCCGACAATCCGTTGCCGAAGCGCAGCTGGCACTTTTGGATGAACAGAAAAAATATGATGTGGGGAAAAGTACCATCAACGATCTCCTTGATGCCGAAGCCGCCAAACTGATCGCTGATTCACAATTCAGCCAGGCCCGACACGAACAACAAATCGCTATCAGCAACCTTAAGTTCGCCGTCGGAGACTCTCTATTTCATGAAACTGCCGAAAACAAGATCTTAAAAAAATAAACTAATGCGGGAACAGATCCCGCAACCCAAACGGAGTCTTGCGGCCCGCACCCCAAGGGCACTTCCGCTGGTCGCAAATAAGTACTCTTATCAGAACATTTTCTGATTATTAAATCTTGTTTTTTGGTGCAGAAAATAACCTGTAAGGTACTAACTGCTTGAAAACTATTGAGGAGAAAAAAATGAATACTAAAAAATTGGTAAATATTTGCGCTGTGTTGCTACTTATTTTGGGAATGGCTGCCTGTACCGCCGCCACAAACACCAAACCTATCTCGCAGACGTCAACGTTCGATATCCAAGGTCAGAAGGTTACCGGAATTCGCTTATTACAAAGTAATGGGGTCTCATTTGCCGGTGCCTATCGGGCGGAAAAAGGGGTTGTTGTCTGCGGTCACTTTGATGTATCCGCGCTGGAAAAAGCCGGTATCCCGGCAGCAATGGCCAAGAACTGGAAGAAAAATGGTTTGCAAGGCGAATTAAACGCACCCATTGAAAAAGTCAACCACCTGGCCGCCGCCAAAGGGGTTAAAATTGGGATGCAGGTACGCGAAGCGCTATCCCTGTTAAACAGATAAAATTTTCCGTAAAAAACTTTTTCAGGATATGGAACAGATACAACTCTTTCGATTGAAAAAAATTATTGCCTCAACGACATCGCCTTACGGCTTATCTCTTCAACGCTCGTTCCATCATCCAAATTTGTCTGCCGCCACTTGGTGTAATCAAACGGCTCTCTTTGAATTAACGCGACAAACCGTTCAGCCTCAACATCGCCCATATAACGCGACAAAAGTTGAATCCCTTTCACTTTGATTTCCGTATCAGTAATCATGACGACACCTGTTTTATAAACCCGATAGGATCGGTTATTTTTATATCCGCTATAAGTTCAGCCCTCTTGAGAATCCCGTCATCAGTCGTCAAAAAGTAGTCCGCACCGGCAATGACGGCACAAGCCAAATACAAGGCATCAAAACTCTTGAAAGCCTGGCGACAAATTGACTGCACCAGGGAAACAACCTCTTCGCTCTCGACAATATCCACATCCGCATAAGACTGCCATTTTGAAATTTGCTCACGTCTTTCCGCAAACGGGTTCCGACTGTTTTCATAATCCAGAATGTACGACCAGACCAGCTTGTACAGACCCGAATGAATCTTGTCCTGAATCTGCAACTTGGCCTCGGATTCAAGATGTATTCTGAGTTGTGATTGATCGTCGAACGGCCGATTGAAACAGCAATTATCAAGATATAATATCATAGTCCCTGATTCCCCTGATTCCAATATTTGATTCAAGCCGAACATCCCCCCAACGCAATTCCGCGGGATCGTGCCATTGGGATCCGGTATCTAGCGACAACAGAAACATATCATGTCCCCGCTGGACTGGAGGCCATAAACACGGACATAAGCTCCGTATAACCGGGGAACCTGACCAGTAAATATTCGGCTTAACCGGATTGGCACTTAAGTTACAGAGAAAACCAGCGAACTTTGCTTCGCCTGCGCCCATCGGAAGTACCCTTGAGGTATCCATCACTTTTGAGCAGTTTGGAAGTAAAGCCGAATATATACTTTGACTAAACCATAACTTATTGATTGTCAATGGTTTTTTCACATGAAAGGAATTTTCGGAAAACACAGTGGAGTGTACAAAAATATACAAAAAGAGGATGTCAGAATACACAATCAAAACAATCGGGAATTTCGACTTGACATCTTATTTTACAGTTGGTAAAATAGTCAAATAGCCACAAAGATTGACTGTAACTATTCAGCCAACTCCGGGGTCGGGTACGGCTTTTCTCCGCTAAGCGCAACCCGGATCAAAGTTTTTGACATTTCAAGTTCCTGCCAATATCTGAGCAGCAAAGGCGACATCTGGCCCTTAGATGCACTTAATTTGGATCTGAATCTTGGAGTTCAAGTCACAAAGCAGATAAAACTTGAAAGCTCTATCCAACACTTGAATGTCATGCCGGGATTGCGGCATTTCACAATCTGACTCAAGCCCGTTATCGTAACTGTCTCAATTGCCATATTGCGGTACACGGCTCAAATCGCGACCACTTTTTACGTACCAATTGATAACCGGTTAAGAGTATTTGTTTCGGGCCGGCAAGGCCCGCTGGGGTTGCGGGTTTTCTTCCTGTATTAAATACGGCTTGACATTGCTTTTCATATTTGGTAATTTGTCTAAATGTAAAATGAAGTCAAACCGCAGCCTTCCGCTTACTTCAGAGGCATGGTGCCGACAACCCAATTGGCTATCGGCACACAAAAAAACCGCAATTACAAAAGAGAAGATTATGGCAACTAATCTGACGACAAGCTGTTGTTGCAACAAAGATAAGGTCAACCCGGAGCTCAACAAACCCAAACTAGATATAAATCTGAGCAAAGCCATAATTATTGGTTTGCCCGGTCTGATACTCTGGTATATCATCTATAAACAGCTGGAACCTTTATCCTATTATATTTCCTACGCCCTATTTCACCTTGAACAGGGCAGCCACCTGGGTGAAGCCATCCAATTCTTTTTCTATGACACTCCCAAGGTTATGATGCTGTTGACTTTAATCGTCTTTGCCATCGGCA
>WFRP01000231.1 GCA_015486505.1 Pseudomonadota bacterium
TCCTTGAATTTCTCGATCGCTTCGAGGCGCCGGACCCGGTCGGACGCGGCGAGAAAGGGGGTCATCTCCGCTTCCGCCAGCGGCACCAGGTCGCGGTAGTTCGCGGCCGGCGGCCCGCCGCTGAGCGCCGCGTTGCGAACCGCGAAACAGTTTCCCCGGGCCCGGTCGTTGCGGACAAAGAGATAGACGCTCATCGTCAGCAGGAAGCGGATAAACTCCCAGACCGGCATCTTTTCGTAGGTAACCCGAAAGGTGTTGTTGCCCAGGCCCCCGGGTTCGAGACCGATATCGGTGCAGCTGACGCAGCGGAAAACCGAGGCGTTGGGGTCACGGCCCATCAGCAGGTGATCGTAATAACTGTAGATCAGCGGCGAGAGCTGGGAAAGCCCGTGAATACAGATAAAGGGCGGGCACTTGTGCCGGATGAGCAGGCCCAGGGCATTGAAATAAAGCGGCCGGCCCTCGTTGTGACAGCCGGAGCAGTGGCTCGAACAGATCGGGTCGGCCTTGATCCAGTAGCTCATAGCCCGCAGATCGAGAACCTCAAACAGACCGACGCGGCCGGCCAGTTGATACTCTTCCTCGGTATAATTCCAGCGGTTTTTGACGATCCGCTTCAAAACCGGCTTCATCAACCGGTCGACAAAATCGAGCAGGGTGGACATAATTTACTCCGGATTTAACGGTTCTGGATTTGGCCGGAATATAACCCACTTCCCGGCTAAATAATTATCGCTGAACTCGGGCCCTCCGGCCGCAGTTCCCAAATTTTTATCTGCCATCAGCCGCCGGGGCGCTTTCTTGCTACCAAGCTAGGCGCGGACCGGACAAATCTCCCCGATCGATGGTTTTGTAATAGGCGATAAATTCATTGCCCTTAACCAGGGTCATAGCCCCGGTCGGACAGATCGGCATGCAGTCGCCGCAACCCATACATTCATTGATTCCGGCCGGCTGCATCCGGACCTGCTTGTCTTCCACCAGCAAAGCATCGGCGGGACAGGCCTGAGCGCAGAGGCCGCAGCCGGTGCATTTTTCCGTATCGACTTCCACCCGGCCCGGGCTCGCCTGGTCGGGATTGTTGTAGTCCGGGATCTGCCACCATTCAGAAAAATTTATTCTTTTCATTATTTCCCCCCTGCTCTAGATTACGGTTTTGCTGCCGCCGTCCTCATACCAGTCGACCGCGTGAGTGGATCTTTCAACCATCCCGTCCGGATTCCCTTTCGGCCAGCCTACAGCCAGGCTGGAAGCGAACTTGTAGGGGTAGCCGATGCCGAAAAACTTTTTCCATTTGCCGGTGTACTGGAAAGCGAGTTTGACAAAACCGACCCAACAGGTGCCAAGACCCATACTGTGGGCGGCCAGAACCATATTCTGGCCGGCAATGCCGCAGTCGAGATCCGGGCTCGAAACCCCGCGCACGTCCTTGAAAATCAGGATTATCGTGGGCGCGTCGTGCCAGAGGCCGAGCTTGCCGTCGGCAATCAGACTGACGGCTCCGAAAGGAGTCGGATGCAGATCGTTGGGTTTAACCCGGATAAAAAGTTTGGCCAGAGGCTTGAGATACTCCTTGCCCGGAATCCGGTAATCGATGATCGCCTTGAACAGCCGGCAGATCTTGACGGTCGTCGAAACCAGGCCGTTAATGACCTCCGGATCCCGCAGGACAATAAATTTCCAGGGCTGAGAATTTCCGGCCGAAGGCGCGAAACGCCCAGCCTCGAGAATCCTTTTGATCATAAATTCCGGCACCTGCTCTTTTTTGTAAAGCCGAACGCTGCGCCGCTTGAGAATGGTTTCCTCGGTCGGGGTCCACTCCTCTTTCAGCTTTTCCAGCTGAGCTTTTTTATCAGTCATTCTTCTCTCCTGAATACTTGCAAATATTTTTCTGCTATTTTTTCAAGAATTTCCCAAAGTCCAAAGAAGATTTATTCATTCTCAACCAGCATTGACATTCCCATTCCGCCGCCGACACAAAGGCTGGCCAGACCGAGACCAAGGCCACGGCGCTTCATCTCATACAACAGGGAAATAACGATCCGGGCGCCGGTGCAGCCGACCGGATGGCCCAGGCCGACTCCGGACCCATTGACATTGGTAATCTCACGATTGAGGCCCAGACCCTGCTCACAGGCCAGGTACTGGGCGGCAAAGGCCTCGTTCAGCTCAATCAGTTCGACATCTCTGAGTTCAACCCCGGTTCTCCGCAGCAGTTTCTCAGTCGACGGTACCGGCCCCCAGCCCATAATCTTCGGGTCGCAGCCGGCCGCGGCGACCGCCTTAATGCGGCCCAAAGGCTGCAAACCAAGTTCCCCGGCCTTCTGGCGGCTGGCCAGGAGTATGACCGCGGCCCCATCATTCAAACCGGAGGCATTGCCCGCGGTAACCGTGCCGTTCTTGTCAAATACCGGCCGGAGTCGGTTCAAATCAGCCATGGTCAACCCGGGACGGACATGCTCGTCGATTGCAAAAATCAGGGGCTCCTTTTTTCGCCGGGGTACCTCGATGGGGATAATTTCATCCTTGAATCTTCCTTCTTTAAGCGCCGCTTCGGCGTTGTGATGGCTGCGCAGGGCAATAATATCCTGTTCTTCCCGCGGAATACTGTATTTACGAGCCAGATTCTCCGCCGTCTGCCCCATAATGTAACCGGGAGCATCCAGCAAAGTGGTCCCGGAATGAAGCAGCTCCCACATAGAGTCCATCATCTGGCCGTGCTGGAGCCGCGCCCCCCAGCGGGCGGCCGGCAGGCAGTAGAAAGCATTTGACATCGACTCCACCCCACCGGCAAGCACCAGATCAGCATCACCCAAACGAATTTTTGCCGCGCCCAGGTTCACGGCTTCCATAGCACTGGCGCATTGTCTTTGTACGGTAAAAGCTGGCACCGACTCCGGGATACCGGCCGCCAAAGCTGCAGTCCGGGCGGTGTTGGCCTCGTCCGGACACTGAACACAATCACCAAGGATAACCTCATCAATCATACCGGGGTCAACTTCGGGCGCCCGTTTCAGAACTCCCTGAATAACCTGGGCGCTCAGCCGGTGAGCCCGAACACTCTTCAATGAACCACCAAAATCACCGATGGCGCTACGCCCCATAGCCACAATTACACAGTCATTGCTATTTTTCATAACTTTTTTCTCCAAGGTTTAATTGCTTACATTATTTTGTAACTATCAAGCCAAATCCGGGATCGGGTGCGGCTTTTTAATCAGCATGCATCCGAAAGCCGGCCAGGATGCCGCCATCGACCTGATGGAAACTGCCGGTCATAAAGGAAGCCTTATCGGAAGCCAGAAAGAGCACCAGGTTGGCGATTTCGGCAGGATCGGCGGGCCGGCCGACCGGGGTCATCATCGTGATCAAATCGGTCTCAGCTTTGGCAAAGCCGTCACTCACCATCGGGGTATCGACATAGCCCGGACAGATCGCCAGACAGCGGATATTATCAGCGGCGTACTCAAGGGCGCAGCTTTTGGTCAGGCCGATAACTGCGTGTTTGGCGCTGACATAATGGGAAATGGTCGACATACCGATCAGGCCGTCAACCGAGGCGGTATTGATGATGGCCCCGCCGCCGGCCTTTTTAAGTTCCGGAATCGCCGCCTTGGTGCAATAAAAAAGGCTGTTCAAATTGATGTTGATAACCTTCAGCCACTCTTTGGTCGGCATATCCCCAATTTTAGCCCGCCGGCCGCCGATGCCGGCATTGTTGAAAAGGACATCGAGGCGGCCAAACTTTTTGACCGTCGCGGCCACCAGCGCCCGGCACTGTTCTTCCACACCGACATCGACCTTGAAGGCCAAGGCCCCGGCGCCGATCTCGGCCGCCACCCGGGCCGCGTTCTCTTCGTTGATATCGGCCACCACAACGTTGGCCCCTTCCCTGCCAAAAGCTAAAGCGCTGCCCCGACCGATTCCCGATCCGGCACCCGTGACAATAACCGTTTTTCCAGTAAATTCAGACATTTTTCATTCCTTATTTTAGAGTAATCAGAATATCAGCGTCTTACAGGTTATTTCCTTGTTTTAAAACAAGAAAATAACCTGTAAGAACACTTATTTGCGACCATCGAAAGCGCCCCTGGATACGGGCCGAAAAGTCTCGATTTGGTCGCGGGATCTGTTTCCGCATTAGAGCCGAACATTTTTTATTCCTGAAGCTGACAAGCCGGCTTTTTGTCAACCTTGATGATGAAGGCCCCGAGGGCGGGCAGCAGGACAATCGCCCCGATCATATTCCAGAGAAACATAAAGGCCAGCAACAGGCCCATGTCGGCCTGAAATTTAATCGGCGAAAAAACCCAGGTGGCAACCCCCATGGCCAGGGTGATGCCGGTAAAGGCGACCGCCTTGCCAGTGGTTTTTAAGGTATTGAAATAGGCCGGCACAATATCCATGCCCTCTTCCAGATAACCGGTCAGCCGGTTGTAGATGTAAACCCCGTAATCGACCCCGATGCCGACCCCGACCGAGATTACCGGCAGGGTCGCGACCTTAACCCCGATCCCCATCCAGGTCATCAGAACCTCGCAGAGCAGCGAGGTCAGGGCCAGGGGAATGATGATGCAGATCGTCGCCCGGATACTGCGAAAGGTCAGATAGACGAGGAAAATAACCACCCCGTAAACCAGCAGCAGCATGGTCCTCTGGGCCTTTTCAATCTCGATGTTGGTCGCCGCCTCGATCCCGGCCGGACCGGCGGCCATCAGGAACTTGCCGCCCTCGGTCTCATTTTCATCGGTGAACTTCTCCACCGTTTTGACTACCCGATCCAGGGTCTTGGCCTTATGGTTGTCAAGATAGACAAAAATCGGTGAAATGGTGCCGTCCTGGCTCGCGATTCCGGCAGGCATCTGCATTGCCAGGCTGTCCAGAGTCACCTGGCTGCGGGAGATCGTCCACCAGCGGAAATTACCCTCATTAAAGGCGGCGTTGAGCAGTTTCATGTAATTGACGATTGACTGGGTTGACTGCACTCCTTCCTGTTCTTCGAGCCGGGCCTGAAGATTGTCGGCATCAACCAGAACAGGATACTTGCTGTTGCCTTCCGGCGGGGTCTCAAGCATCACCACGAAGAGATCGCTGGTCGTCGAATAGTTTTTGACAATAAAAGCGTTGTCCTGGTTATAGCGGGAATCAGGCCTGAGTTCGGGGGCCCCGCTGTCGAGATCACCAACCTGCAATCCCTGACGATAATGCAAGCCCCAGGACGCCGCCAGGGCCACCAGAACCAGAACATAAACCGCGCGCTTGCGATTGGCCAGATGGGAAAGCGCGCTCCAGAGAGGATGACGGCTCTTTTCCTCCTCCTGATAAAGAAGTTCGATACTGCGTTTGCTGACCCCGAAGTAGGACATCAGCAGGGGCAGACAGATGAGCATACCCAGGATCAGAACCGGGAAACGGACCAGGGCGCCGACCGCCATATCGCGCAAAACCCCGATATTGATGACATAGAGGGTGGCGAAACCGACCCCGTCGGTGACCAGGGCGCAGAGAGCGGAAAGATAGAGCAGACGAAAGGTAAAGCGGGCGGCGTCAAACTTGTCGCGGCCGAGCATGGTCTGGTGCTTGATGCCGCTGATCATCTGGACCCCGTGACTGATACCGACGGCAAAAACGAGAAAGGGCACCAGCATCGAATAGGGATCGAGACCATAGCCGAAAAGTTCGAGGATGCCGGCCTGCCAGATGACCGCCAGCAGGGCGCAGAGCACCGGCATAACGGTCGCCCGCAGGCAGCGGGTATAAATATAGAGCAGGATTAAAGCCAGGCCGATGGTAATGAGGAAGAAAAGCCCCATCGACGAAGCCCCGTCCATCAACTCGCCGACCAGTTTGGCAAATCCGATGATGTGAATTTTGATCTTGTCGTCCTGATACTTGTCCCGGATCAGCTTTTCGAGTTCATGGGAAAATTTGTGGTAGTCAAGTTGCTTGCCGGTCTGGGGGTTGAGTTCCTGGAGCGGCACGACCACCATTGAGGATTTGAAATTGTTGGCCACCAGGCGGCCGATTTCGCCGGAGCGCATAACATTGCGGCGCAGCAGTTCAATACTTTCCGGCGAGCCGTTATAACTGTCCGGGATCACCGGGCCGCCGTCGAAACCTTCCTCGGTAACCTCGCTCCAGCGGACGATCGGCATCCAGAGGGATTTAAGCCCGGAACGTTCGACCCCGGGGATGAAGAAAACATCGTCAGTGATCTTCTGCAGGGTTTTGAGATAATCGGGATCGAAGATATCGCCCTGGCTGTTTTCCACCGAGATCCAGACGACGTTGCCCAGTCCTTTCAGCTCGTTTTTGTGTTTGAGATAGTTCTGGATAAAGGGGTGATAGGCCGGGATCATCTTTTCGAAGCTGGCTTCCA
>WFRP01000232.1 GCA_015486505.1 Pseudomonadota bacterium
TCTGATAAGAGCACTTATTTGCGGGCCGCAAGGCCCTGTTTGGGTTGCGGGATTTGTTCCCGCATTAGTACCTTACAGGTTATTTTCTGCACCAAAAAACAAGATTTAATAATCAGAAAATGTTCTGATAAGAGTACTTATTTGCGGGCCGCAGGGCTCCGTTTGGGTTGCGGGAGTCTGTTCCCGCATTAGTTCCTCTCACGTTACTTGTATATATGGTCTGGGATGCTTTTTACGAACCCGCCGCAGGCACAAACCATCATTGAATTTTACCCGACTAATCCCCTATCATACTTGAATCGACATTTCAACAAATTTTTCGTCTTTTTGCACCGTTTTGCGGAAGCGAACGAGAGCCCACAGGCACTTACAACCGTCTGGTAAGTGAGTTTTACGGTGTGGACGAAGTGGCTGGAAAAACAGAAATCTTAACGCCTGGCGGAGAAAAGCCGCACCTGACCCCGGATTTGACTGAATAGTCACAACAAATCCCTGTCACCCTTAACGAGCAGCGCGGCCGGCGCGTTTGCGGTCAACCTCCTTGAGCAGTCTTTTGCGCAGGCGGATACTTTCGGGCGTAACTTCCACCAGTTCATCATCATTGACAAATTCAAGCGCCTGTTCCAGCGAGAAGACAATCGGCGGCGTCAGGATAACATTTTCATCGGTACCGGCGGCCCGCATATTGGTCAATTGCTTGCCTTTGGTCGGATTAACCGCCAGGTCATTACCCCGTTTATGAATCCCGATAATCTGACCTTCATAGACTTTGACATTGGCGCCAATCATAAGACTCCCGCGCTCCTGCAGATTAAACAGGGCAAAAGCCAAAACCTTACCCGACACCATCGAGACGAGAACCCCGTTCTGACGTACCCCGAACTCACCGGCGATAACCGGGGCGTAATGATCAAAAATATGATTCATTATCCCGCTGCCGGAGGTCAAAGTCAGAAACTGCGAGCGGAAACCGATAAGGCCCCGCGAGGGAATGACAAAATCAAGCCGCACCCGGCCTTTACCGTCGGGTCTGATATTGGTAAGCTCCGCCTTACGCAGGCCCAGAGCTTCCATGACCCCGCCCTGATGCTCATCTTCGCAGTCGATAACCAGAATCTCAAAAGGCTCCTGTTTAATCCCGTCGCTCTCACGGATAATCACCTCCGGACGGGAGACCCCCATCTCATAACCTTCCCGGCGCATCTTTTCGATCAGAACCGAAAGATGGAGTTCACCGCGGCCGGAAACGACAAAGCGGTCGGAACTGCTGCCGGCCTCAACCTGTAAAGCGACATCGTGAATCAGTTCATGCTCCAGGCGGTCTTTAAGGTTACGACTGGTGACATATTTTCCTTCAAGACCGGCAAAAGGCGAGTCGTTAACCTGAATCGTCATACTTACCGTGGGCTCATCAACCGTCAGCGGCGGCAGGGCTTCAGGTTTGTCCGGGGCACATATCGTCGCGGAGATCTTCAAATCGGCAATCCCGCAGATACTGACGATATCACCGGCTGAAGCCTCCTGAATCTCACTGCGTTCAAGCCCTAAATGGCCCATAACCGACATAATTTTACCGGGCCGCCGCGCGCCTTTTCGATCAATAACCACAACCGGCATCTGCGGCCTGACCCGGCCGCGCTGAATCCGGCCAAGCCCGATAACCCCGACATAGCTACTGTAATCAAGCGCGCAGACCTGCATCTGAAAAGGGCCGTCAGAATCGACTTCTGGGGCTTTGACCTGATCGAGAATAAGTTGCAAAAGCGGTGTCATATCATTACCGATCGCATCCATCTCCAGACCGGCAACCCCGTCAATCGCGGAGGCGTAAACCACGGGAAAATCAAGCTGTTCGTCATTGGCGCCGAGGCGGCCGAAGAGATCGAAAACCTGATCCACCACCCATTCCGGCCGCGCCTGCGGGCGGTCGATTTTGTTAACCACCAGAATCGGATTAAGCCCCGCCTTAAAAGCCTTCTGCGTGACAAAGCGGGTCTGGGGCATCGGCCCCTCAACCGCGTCGACCAGCAGCAGCACCGAATCAACCATCGATAAAATCCGTTCAACTTCGCCGCCGAAATCAGCATGACCCGGGGTATCAACAATATTAATTCGATAATCGTGCCAGTCAATCGCCGTATTTTTAGCGAGGATGGTTATGCCCCGCTCCCGCTCCTGATCGTTGGAATCCATAATCCGCTCTTTGCCGCTATCCCGCCGGCCCAAAGTGCCGGACTGCTGCAGAAGACAATCGACCAAAGTGGTTTTGCCGTGATCGACATGAGCGATAATCGCGATATTTCTAAGTTTTCTCGGTTTACTCAAAGTCTTAACCTTACCATTTGATGGTTTTTCAAAAAAAGTTACAAATTCATTTAACACTAATGCGGGAACAAACTCCCGCAACCTAAAAGAAAGTTTTTGGCCCGTACCCGGGGGGTACTTCCTCTGGTCGCAAATAAGTACTCTTATCAGAACATTTTCTGATTATTAAATCTTGTTTTTTGGTGCAGAAAATAACCTGTAAGGTACTAATGCGGGAACAACTCCCGCAACCCAAACAGGGCTTTTCAGCCCGCAAATAAGTACTCTTATCAGAACATTTTCCGATTATTAAATCTTGTTTTTTTGTACAGAAAATAACCTGTAAGGTACTAAACAGGTTCGTCCGCTTGTTTATGAAAAGAGTTTCCGGCAGCGCTTTGCTTACGCCACCAGAGACCGGCCACTAACAGTAAAACCAACAGATGAGCCAGATTACCGCCCAGTTCTCTTTGCAGGTCGAAATAATCCACCAGCAGAAAAGTCGTGACTGCCAGTGATGCGGTGGTAATATAACCCATAATATTCCGCAACCGCGGCAAATGCCAGCCGTCAATCTTTTCCAAGACTCCGATGCCCCGGTGCAGAGCCCAAAAATAGACGACATAACGCACCCCGAAGTGAACCAGATTGTAGAACAGCAGCAGAAAAAACACCGCCGTCAAGCCCGGGTGCCAGAAAAAAATCATTACGGCAAGGGCCGAGGTCATCGGCTTTAAGCCGTTCCAGAAAAAGTTGTCACCCACGGCCCCGTAAAGACCGGCGAGACCGGAGCTCAAATAAAGTCCCTGATCACCCATTGCTTCGCTCTGGCTCTCCATATGCACCAGAAAACCGAGAATAGCGGCGGCAAGATAGGGGTTGGTGTTGAAACAACCCAGATAACAGCGGGTCCGGCGGGTCAATTTTTCCGGATCTTTACCGTAAAGTTTTTCGAGCAGCGGCGCGATCGCGTAAGCCAAACCCAGAGACTGCATCCGGGTAAAACTCCACGAACACTGCCAGCATAAACTCCGCAAAAAAATTCGGTTTTCCAAACGCATATCGCTGAAACCTTAATGCGGGAACAAATCCCACAACCCAAAAGAAAGTTACCAGCCCGGACCCCAAGGGCACTTCCGCTGGTCGCAAATAAGTACTCTTATCAGAACATTTTCTTGTTTTTACAATTGAAAAAAGCTGTCGAAAAAAACAAGAAAATAACCTGTAAGGTACTAATGCGGGAACAGATCCCGCAACCCAATCGAGCCTTTTCGGCCCGCAAATAAGTACTCTTATCAGAACATTTTCTGACTATTAAATCTTGTTTTTTTGTGCAGAAAATAACCTGTAAGGTACTAAAAAAATATCAATAATGTAAGTGCCACCCCGGCAAAAACCGCAAGTTGGCGTTTTTGATTCATATTACTGAGCAGGCCGGCAATTCCGAAAACCGGAAACAGAAACAGCAGCCGATCGCTCAGCGGCCTGAGCCAGCCGGGAACCAGCAGCAACAGCAACGGCACCAGCAGCAGTGAGCTTGTAAGCATCAGCCCTAAGGCCAGAACCGCCGCGCTGTAAAAATTAAAGAGGCCATGCAGATGATAATTAAGAGCCGACAACTGCGCCCGGGCTAAATTCGGCCGCGCCAGCAGCGCGGTCTCGACCTCATCAACCAGCCGGCCATTTTTTTGCCGGACCCAGCTATCGACTCTGCGGGTAAATCCGGCCCAGGGCAAAACCGTCAATAAAACGAGCAGCGCCAGAGTCCCCGCGGGCTGGTTCTGATTCGGCGGCAGATTACTCAGAGCGGCCCCGGCCCCGCCCGCGGCCAGAGCCAGCAGGGTATCATCCGTCGGAATGATCGTCCCCACCGGAATTTCACTTAAAAAATAAAGCTCAAGCGATACGCCGAGCAGGAGCCCGATCTCCCAGTTGCCGGTCAGGGCCCCGGCAAAGGTGGCGGCCGCCAACGGCCGGGAAAACATCGTCTGCAAAAGTGCCGTGCGATCAAGGGCGCAAAAAGCCCCGAGCAGCGCGACTTTAAGCGTGACCCAGATAAATGCTGAAAAATCCAACCACATATTTTCTACAACAGACCTTTGCGCTGCAGCAGCGCGATCAGATCAACCGCCGGGGCACTCGGTATCGGCTGAATTGTAACCCTGACCTCCTGCTTTTGCAACTCGCGTACAGCCTCAATCTCTTCCTGATCCAGAGAAATTGATTCGGCAACCTGGAGTTTACCGGCGGCGTTACGAATATTACCGACATTCAACTCGACCAAATTAAGACCGTCGGCCAGAGCCTGAACGACCGCAGCCAGCCCGGCAAAAAGCATAATTGTTAAAAGTCCGGGCCCGGAGCGCTGCTGTTCAACCAGGGCCACCGCCTGACGTATCGGCAAAATCTCAACCCGCAGGTTGGCAGGTGCCGCCAAACGCAGAATTTTAGACAGCATTAAGTTCTGCGGCAGTTGATCATCGGCGACAACTATTCGGGTGGCCCGGGTATGCGGCACCCAGGCGGCTATAATCTGACCATGAATCAGACGATCATCAACCCGAAACAGTGTCGTCATCATAGATCCAGAAACTCAGCTGCGGTAAAGATATTTTTGCGGCCGTATTCGGTTATATCAGCAGCAATCTCTTTCAAGCTTTTACTTTCATCCTTAATGCCGCCGGCCAGCTTCAGGACAATCGGCAGATTGACCCCGGAAACGATCTCAACCTTTTCCGGCTCATAGAGGGCCAGGCTGATATTGGACGGCGTCCCGCCGAACATATCCGTCAGAATCAAAACCTGTTTGCCCGCTTTATGAAATCCTTTAATCAACTCCTGCAGATGCCGACGCACAGCCTCAATATCACCGTCTTTGGCGATACTGACCGCAACCAGATTTTCACTCTGACCGACAATAGTTTCAGCCGTCTCAATCAGGTGATCAGCTAAACTGTGGTGGGTTACAATAATAGTTTTAATCATATTTCCTTAACATCTCGATGGTTTACCGAAATTTCGTAACCATCATCCTGTAACGAGCCTCTTAAATGGTTAACTATCGCGACGGAACGGTGCCGGCCCCCGGTGCAGCCGATAGCCACCGTCAGGTAACTTTTGCCTTCACGCAGATATTCAGGAATCAACATTTTCAACAAAGCGTGAAAACGCTCAACAAATGAACGGCTCACCGGATGCCCCAAAACATACTCCCTGACCCCGGCGTCAAAGCCGCTCTGATCCCGTAAGGCCTCGATAAAATAAGGGTTCGGCAGAAAACGGACATCCATAACAATATCGGCCTCCGGCGGCAGGCCGTTGCGAAAACCGAAAGAAAGCAGCGAGATATTAAGCCGCTCCCGGTCGGCATCAACCGTCACAATTTTACGGATATACTCTTTAAACTGGTGGATCGTAAAATTACTGCTGTCAATCCGGTAACTGGCTAATGAGCGTACCTCAAGCAAAAGCTCACGCTCGCGGGCGACCGCCCGGGCCACGGAACCCGAGACGGCAACCGGATGTTTGCGCCGGGTCTCGCTGAAGCGTTTGATCAGGGTTTGATCGTCGGCTTCAAGAAAGATAAGCTCCAGGGTAACCAGTGATTTTTTGAGTTGGCGATAAAGGTCGGGAAAGTTGCTTAAAAAGCCCTCTTCCCGCAGATCCATAACCAGGGCAATACCCTTTATCGAAGGTGAGAAATTCCCCGAAAGTTCGATAAATTTAGTTAAAAAAGTAACCGGCAGATTATCGATACAGAAATAACCGATATCCTCCAGCACTTTTAAGGCACTACTCTTCCCGGCCCCCGAAAGGCCGGTCACAATCACAACTGAGGTCTGATGCTGACTTACTTTCACCTTTGCCGGCCGCCTCAGTTGGAATCGGGGCTTAAACGCCGAGCCAGATCATCAAGAAGCTCTGAGCCGGTATTCTTGCCCTGTTTCCGTAAACGAAATGTATGGGCGGCGACCTCAACTATGGTTACCAGATTCCGCCCCGGATTTACCGGAATTGTCGCTTTCGGAATATTAACCCCCAGTATCGAAAAATTTTCCGTCTCCAGATTTAAGCGTTTACTGCCGTCATATTCATCCCAGGCGATCAATTCAATCACTAGATCAACCCGCAGGCTTTCCCGCACCGCAGTTACCCCGAAGATATCCTCAATATTGATAATCCCGAGGCCGCGAATCTCCATATGGAACTTCAGGATCGCGTTAGCTTCACCGACCACCGTTGCCGGCGGCCGGAAACGCATAACCACCACATCATCAGCCACCAGGCGGTGGCCCCGCTGCAGAAGGTCAAGGGCAACCTCGCTTTTGCCGACCCCGCTTTTACCGATCAGTAGCACTCCGGTACTGTGAATATCAAGGAGCACCCCGTGAATCGTGGTTTCCGGATTGATGAAATTTTCGAAATAACGATTGACCGCGTCAAAAAAGGCGGAAACCGACAACTGACTCTGGAGCAGCGGAATGGCGTCTGCGCCGCATTTCTGCAAAAGCTCTCGCGGCGGCTCGCAGGCCCGGGTGGCAATAATGCAGATCGGACGCAGGGAGCATAAATGAGCCACAACTTCAAGTCGGCGCTCCGCGCTTAAACCGGCAAGGTAAGCCACTTCAGCCGCGCCCATAAGCTGCATGCGCTCCGGCTCAAAGAACTGGTCGAACCCGGCAAATATCAAGCCGTGCTTCTGAATCCGGTAATTCGTGATCTCACGCCCCAGCGGCACCTCCGGCGACAGCAGACTCAAACGCAATCCCCGGGCTTCATCTTTAAGCAAATCGGCAACCGTCAGCCGCAGGGCTTCCGGCGGATCAGGTACTCTCATCTTCCTGTTTAATCAGATCGTAAAGAGCGTTAGCGTCCGCGGCGGCGAGCAGTTTTTCGCGAAACTCAGCCTGCTTCAACATCCGGGAGATCCGGGCCAGAATTTTCAAATGGGTCCCGGCGGCATTCTCCGGCGCCAGCAACAGAAATATCAGATGTACCGGTTTTCCGTCTACAGCGGCAAATTCCACCCCTTGAGAGCTCCGGGCAAAAAGCACAAGCACCTCTTCAAGGCCGGCCAGTTTCCCATGCGGGATCGCAATGCCATTACCAATTCCGGTGCTGCCCAAAGCCTCACGTTCCTTGATCACCGTCAGGACCTCAGCACTTTCAAGCCCGGAAACCACCGCGGCCACCTGCTCCGCAAGCTGCCGCAGAGCTTCATCTTTTGCGCTCGCCGTAAGCTCGGCAAGCATCAGTTCAGGGGTCAGATAGTCAGTTATTTTCATAATTTATTTGGGTTCTATCAAACCGTAATGGCCATCATCACGACGATAAACAACATTAATTCGATCACTCGACTCATCACGAAATACGTGAAAACTATTACCCATCAGGTTAAGCTGCATAATTGCTTCATCAGGACTCATCGGTTTAACCTGGAGGTTGCTCTTTTTGATAAGCTCCGGGGTTGACTCTTCGACATCATGGTCAACACTTAAAACCTCAACCGGTACGTTTGATAATCTTTCATCGATTCCGGGAAGGCCCTTTTTCTGCCGTAGCCGGCCTTTGTAACGTTTCACCTGGCGACTTATTTTGCTGGCTACCAGATCGATCGCCGCGTACATATCATCGGCTTCCTCTTTACCCTTAACCACAAAACCGTTGATCGTAAACTTTACTTCGGCAATCTGCCGAATCTTTTCCACCGAAAGAACAACGTTGACATCTATGGGACCATCAAGATATTTTTTAATTTTCGAAAGTTTTTCAATTGCATAATCTTTAACCGCATCTGATTGATCCATGTGACGAAAGACAACGTTAATCTGCATCGTATTCCCTCCATAATTAAGGTTAGTACCTTACAGGTTATTTTCTGCACCAAAAAACAAGATTTAATAATCAGAAAATGTTCTGATAAGAGTACTTATTTGCGACCCTCGGAAGTGCCCCCGGGTACGGGGCCGGTAACTTTCTTTTGGGTTGCGGGACTTGTCCCCGCATTAGTGCCTTACAGCTACAAAATTTTTTTGCGCTGGCCGGAAGCCAGAATCCCGAGTTGATTTCGATATTTGGCCACCGTGCGCCGGGCAATCTTTATTTCATGCTCCTTAAGCAGCAGCTTGACAATCGCGTCATCACTCAAAGGCTCGGTCGGGCTCTCTTTTTCAATGTATTCGATAATTTTACGTTTTACGCTGGCAGAAGCAATATCACCGGCCCCCTGGTTAATACTGCTGTTAAAAAAGTATTTAAGCTCAAAAACCCCGTGTGAAGTCTGCACATACTTGCCCTGGGTTACCCGGCTGACGGTCGACTCATGCATCTCGATATCATCGGCAACATCACGCAGCACCAAAGGTTTCAAATGGTGCGGGCCTTTACTGAAAAAATCTTCCTGGAACTTGACGATACTCTCCATAACCTTATATATGGTTTTCTGTCGCTGTTCAATACTTTTAATCAGCCATTGCGCCGCCCTGATCTTCTCGGTCAGATAATTCCGGGCTAAACTGTTAGCCTCGCCCTTCTGCCCGGCAACCTCCTGATAGTAACTGTTCACCGAGAGTTTCGGCAAACGATCACTGTTTAAAGTCACGACATAACGGCCCCCACTTTTGTGAACAAAGACCTCGGGCACCACCACCTGGGTTGAATCCGCCTGAAAACGGGCCCCGGGTTTCGGATCGAGAGCCAGGATCTCCCGAACCGCCGCCAGCACCTTCCCTTCATCAGTCTGGAGATGGCGGGCAATTTTACGGTAGTTTTTGGTTTTAAGCTGGCTTATATGGTCGGCGACAATCCGGCAGTTAAGTTCACTGTCCAGGCCCAGATGAACCAACTGGCACAACAGGCACTCTTCCAGGGAACGGGCGGCAACCCCGACCGGGTCGAATTGCTGAATCCGGACCAGAACCTCTTCGACAGCCTTGACGGAACAATCGAGATGTTCGCAGAGTTCACCAAATTCGGTTTCCAGATAACCGTCCTCATCCAGTGAAAAAATAATGTTTTCACCGATCCAGATCTGTTTCTCGCTTAATTGCGGCGTCAGCCGCAGCTGCCAGAGAAGGTGGTCAACCAGAGTTGTAGGTTTGGTCAGGTTATAATCCCAGGCGGGACCGTCATCATCAAAGCCGGAGCGCCCGCTGCCACTGATGCCGCGCTGTTCAAAATAGGGCTGCCAGTCGGCATCTTTCAGGGCCTCGCGAATTTCCGGGCGATTCTCAGAATCAAGCCCCTCCCGCAAACTCTGCTCATCCCGGTCGGAAAGTTGCTGTTCGCTGCGCTCACGCTCCTCAGCCGCTTTATCGGCGGCCTCTTCCAGAACCGGATTGGTCACCATCTCCTGATTGACCATCTCCAGAAGTTCGACCTGGTTGAGTTGTAAAAGTTTGATTGCCTGTTGCAGCTGCGGCGTCAACGCCAGCTGCTGGGTTTGAATCAGACGGATATTTTGACTTAAGGATATCGACATATAAGAGTAAAGAGAGACCTTTAGTACCTTACAGGTTATTTTCTGTACCAAAAAACAAGATTTAATAATCAGAAAATGTTCTGATAAGAGTACTTATTTGCGGGCCGAAAAAGTCCGTTTGGGTTGCGGGGATTGTTCCCGCATTAGTGCCTTACGGGTTATTTCCCTGTTTTTTCAACAGTTTTTTCCAACTGTAAAAATCAGAAAATGTCCTGATAAGAGCACTAATTTGCGACCCACAGAAGTGCCCCTGGGTACGGGCCAGTAACTTTCTTTTGGGCTGCGGGGATTATTCCCGCATTAGTAAAATCAAAAACGGGGATTTAACGCAATTTTCATACCCGAATCAGAGTATAATAAAGAGGGAACGGAAATACAAGGGGAAAATAGAAAAAAGGAGGGGAACGCAGCAGATGGAGAGTTTTTACTTAGCCATCACATCGTGAAATTATCACCGAGGTATATCTTCCGGGCTTTCGGGCTGGCAATCACTTCCTGCGGCGTCCCCTCTTCAAGGATGGTGCCCTGATCCATAATATAGGCGTAATCACAGATACCCAGGGTCTCACGGACATTGTGATCGGAGATCAGAACCCCGATACCTTCAGCTTTAAGCTCAGCAATTATCTGCTGAATATCGATGACCGCGAGGGGATCAATCCCGGCGAAGGGTTCATCCAGCAGGATAAATTTAGGCTCCAGAACTAAAGCCCGGGCGATCTCAATCCGCCGGCGCTCACCGCCGGAAACCGTATAACCTTGACTGTTTCTGATTTTATCAAGGCCGAAACGCTGCAGCATAGCCTCAAGCCGCTGCCGCTCTTCATCACGGCTGAGGCCTAAGGTCTGAATGATCGCCAAAAGATTATCGGCGACTGAAAGTTTGCGAAAAACCGAGGCCTCCTGCGGCAGATAGCTGATGCCGCGCCGGGCCCGCTGCGGCAGGGTCATTCGGGTCAGATCATGGTCATTTAACAGCAGGGTGCCGGTCTCCGGTTTAACCAGACCGACAACCATATAGAAGGTCGTCGTCTTGCCGGCGCCGTTGGGGCCGAGCAAACCGACCACGGTTCCGGAATCAATTGTCAGCGAGACCCCGTCAACCACCCGGCGGCCCTGATAACTTTTCGCAACCTCTTCGACAACCAGACGATAACTCATTGCAACCTCAAACCGCCGCGCCGACCCGGGAAAATCGTGGTTTTCACCCGCTGCTTCCGACCGCTTTTAACAACGCTGCGTTCATCATCCAGGAAAAAAGTAATCTCTTCACCGCTGATGACATTCTTGCCGTCATCAAGCGAGGGGTTCCCGGTCAGAACAATCTTGCGCGAGGCCGCATAGTAGTGCATTTTCCGACAAACCGCTTTTTTATCCTTAAGTTTAACCGTAACTTTTTTCCCGGTGGCAATAATCTCTTTAAGCTCCTGGCCCGCGCCGGAGGTAAAAACCACCCGCAGAGTATCGGCTTCAAGTGTGGTTTGCGCCTGCCGCGCGACCACATTGCCGCTAAAAACCGCGACCTGTTTTTTCTGATCAAAATCAAGCTTATCGGCCGTAATCGCAACCGGGTCTTTACTGTTGCCGAAAAACACCGGCTTTTCCGCGGCCTGCGCTGAAACCGCCGCCGAAAAACCCAGCAACAACAACAGCAATAATATAAAAAATCGTCTCAAACAGGAGGACATATTTTACCTTCTCCGAATTTAATGCTTCCCGACTTTTACCTCAGGCCGGGTCTTATATTCCATTTTTTTCGCGAGCGCTCTTTTTTTATCTTTTGCGGGCTTACCCGAATTCGCGGATTCAGCTTCCCGCCCCGAAACCGGTTTTCCGGCGATTCGGATAACAGCTTTAACCGCCCCGGCGAAATGAAGCTGCTGCTGTTTCAGGTCAATTGTGGCCCGGTCAGCTTTCAGGCTTAATTTTTCACTCTCTACCGCAACTTTTTCCGGCGCTTCGATCTTTTCCAAATCGGCATTATACAATAAACGCTGCGTTTCGATATTGAACTGTTTGTTGATAATCCTGACCGCGCCCTGAAGTTCCATATCACCGCTATCCACCAGATAAGAACCTTTTTCCGCCTGAATCCGCGTATCCCCTTTAAGTTTGCCGTCGGCATAGATCCGGGCGTTAATCCCTTCCAGCAGGATATTTTTCTGGCCCTTGACACGTTTGGCTTTGCGGGTGCTGAGTTCCCATTTTTTCACCCCGAGCCGGGTATGCCCGTAACGGACATTATCAAGTTCAAACTCCAGATGTTTCGCGATCTCCGGCAGGTTCTTCACCAACTTGGCCGGATCCCGCATAAGGTGCTGAACATAGTAGTACCCACCGGTAATAATACCGACAAGAATCAGGGCTATGACAAGAATCTTTTTCAAGAGAACCTAAGGCGCTAAATAGCGGGCCATAGTTTTATCCCAGGTATCCTGGGTCTGCATAATTAAATGACAAAGTTCGCGCACGGCCCCGCGGCCGCCGGGATTGGCCGACTGCCAGTCGACATGCGCCTTCAGCTCGAGATCGGCATCAGCCACGGTCGCCGCAAATCCGACCCGGCGTAAAACCGGGATATCGATAACATCATCACCGATATAGGCGATTTCACCATCGCCAAGCTTAAGACGCTGCTTAATCTGCTGATAAGCGGCAAGTTTATCATGGCAGCGTTGAAAAACAATATCAATACCAAGCTCCGCGGCCCGCCGGCTGACCACCGGTGAATGCCGGCCGGTCAGAAAAGCCAGGGTAAACCCGGTACGCTGCAACATCTTGAGACCATGCCCGTCCCGGACATCAAACTGCTTGCTCTCAATCCCGTTACTGTCGATAATTACCCGGCCATCAGTTAAAACGCCATCGACATCCATAATCAGCGCTTTAAGCGGTAATATTTTATCAAAAATTGAAGCCATAACTAAAATTAAACCACTCCGGCCCGCAAGAGATCATGCAGATGGATAATGCCGAGCGGCCGCGGGCTCGCTTCCGGCTTTTCGACAACAAACAATGACGTTATTTTCGCATCTTCCATCCGCTTCAAGGCGCCGGCGGCAAGCTCGTTTGCAGAAATTATTTTCGGATTACGAATCATTACCGCAAGCACCGGCAGAGTTAGGGGATTTTCATATTGCGCCAGCAAGCGGCGCAAATCACCATCGGTCAAAATCCCGGTCAGGACACCGGCGGCATCAACAATTCCGGTTACCCCGAAACCTTTGCCGGTCATTTCGAAAAGGGCCTCCTGCACCGTAACTGATTCCGCGACTAAAGGAATTTCCTTACCCCGATGCATAACCTCGGCAACCCGCATGAGCAACCGGCGGCCCAGGACCCCGCCGGGGTGGCGCAGGGCAAAATCATCGGCGTTAAAACCCTTCAAGGCCAGCAGGGCCGACGCGAGGGCATCGCCTAAAGCCAGAGTCGCGGTCGTACTGCTGGTCGGAGCCAGCCCCAGAGGGCAGGCTTCGCGACGCACTGAAATATCAAGAACCAAATCACTGCTCTGCGCCAGTTCGGAATCTATCTTCCCGGTCAAAGCCAATAGCGGCAGGCCCTGACGTTTTACCGCCGGAATAATCTTCGTCAATTCTTCGGTCATGCCGCTGTAGGAAATGGCAATCACCACATCCGTTGGCGCCAGAACCCCGAGATCCCCGTGCAGGCCTTCAGTCGGATGCAGAAACAGCGCCGGAGTTCCGGTACTGGCTAAAGTCGCGGCAATCTTACGACAGATTATCCCCGATTTGCCGATCCCGGTAACCACAACCTTGCCCTGACATTGAGCCAGCATCTTGACCGCCCGGACAAATTTATCATCCAGACTCCGGCTGAGCTCCTTAAGAGATTCCGCCTCCAGCGCAATCGTCCGCCGGCCCTCGGCTATGATTTGCCGATCATTCAACATTCAAATTTCGCTCAATGCCTGCAGGCGCTGCAAGAGGGGTTCAAGTTCGGTCAGGGGGAGAGAGTTGGCGCCGTCGCAGAGGGCCTGGTCGGGGTCGGGATGGACTTCCATAAATAGGGCATCGGCGCCGGCGGCGACGGCGGCCGCGGCCAGGGTTGGAATCATGACCCGATCCCCTCCCGAACATTCACCTTGCGCGGCCGGGAGCTGGACTGAATGGGTCGCGTCAAAAATCACCGGGGCAGCCAGGGCCCGCAGCAGCGGGAAAGCGCGGAAATCGACCACCAGATTATGATAGCCGAAGGTTGTGCCGCGCTCGGTAAGGAGCAGGTTGCGGTTCCCGGTTGACGCGACTTTGCCGACCACCTGGCCCATATCCTGAGGTGCCATAAACTGGCCTTTTTTCACATTTACCGGCAGTCCGCTGGCTCCGGCCGCAACCAGAAGATCGGTTTGCCGACACAGAAAAGCCGGAATCTGAATAATATCAACCACGGCGGCCGCCGCTTCAACCTGGGCTGTCGTATGCACATCAGTAGTCACCGGCAGTTTCAGTTCAGCTTTGACCGCGGCCAGGATCTCAAGCCCGGCCTTGAGGCCGGGACCGCGATAGGCGTTGATACTGCTGCGGTTGGCTTTATCGAAAGAGCCCTTAAAAATATAAGGAACTCCGAGTTTTCGACAAATTGCCGCGACCTCAGCCGCCACGGTAAAAGCCAACTCCCGACTCTCAAGCACACAGGGGCCGGCAATTAAAGCCAGCGGGAAACGGGGCCGGCCGATGCCGAGCGAATCACTTATCTTAACAAAATTCATAGACTTTGGCTTTTTTTCGCGGCGGCAATAAAAGCGACAAACAGCGGATGCGGACGCATCGGTTTTGAAGTAAATTCCGGATGAAACTGACAGCCTAGATACCAGGGATGATCGTCAATCTCGATTATCTCGACCAGATCGTGATGGCGATGGGTGCCGGTAATTTTCAAACCGTGCTCTTCAAGGGTCTCACGATAATCATTATTAAATTCATAACGATGGCGGTGCCGTTCCGAGATTTCACTCTTTTCCGCGTAAGCCCGCCAGGCAAAAGAGCCTTTCGTCAGACAACAGGGGTTCGCGCCGAGGCGCATGGTGCCGCCCTTATCACTACTCTCATCCTGGGTGAAGGTCTGTTTGCCGTCGGCACTTTTCCACTCTTTCAGGAGTCCGAAAACCGGGTTTTCGGTCACGGCTGCGAATTCCGAGCTGTTGGCATCACTTAAACCGGCCTGATTCCGGGCAAACTCAACCACCATCAACTGCATCCCGAGACAGATGCCGAAGAGCGGAATTTTTTTACGCCGGGCAAAGCCGGCCGCCACGATTTTCCCTTCAACCCCGCGGGTGCCGAAACCGCCGGGGATCAGAAAACCGTCAATATTACCAAATTGCTCAAGCAGCACCTCATCATTTAAGCCCTCAATCTCTTCGGCATCAATATATTCCAGTTTAACTTCAACATCGTTGGCAATCCCGCCATGGGTCAAGGCTTCATTAAGGCTTTTGTAAGATTCGGTCAAGGCGATGTATTTACCGACAACCCCGATCGTAACCTTACCGGCCGGGGCCTTAATCTTGCGGACAATCTCATGCCAGGGCTCCAGCCGCGGCGCGCCGGTCCAGATATTAAGCAGAGACACGACCTTGTCATCAACCCCCTCTTCGTGCAGAGCCAGCGGGCATTCATAGATGCTGTCAACGTCGCGGGCGGTAAAAACCGCGTCGCTGTCGGTGTTGCAGAAGAGCGAGATCTTGTCTTTTATCTCTTTTGAGAGTTCACGATCGGCCCGGCAGAGAATGATATCCGGCTGAATCCCGATCTGGCGCAGTTCCTTGACGCTGTGCTGGGTCGGCTTGGTTTTAAGTTCGCCGGCGGTTTTTATGTAAGGCACCAGCGTCAAATGGATATAAAGCACATTTTTGGGGCCGATATCGTAACGAAACTGCCGAATTGCCTCAAGAAAAGGCTGGCTTTCGATATCGCCGACGGTGCCGCCGATTTCGACAATCGCGACATCGATATTGCCGGCCCAGTGCCGAATCGAACTTTTTATTTCATTGGTGATATGCGGAATTACCTGCACGGTGCCGCCGAGATAATCGCCGCGGCGCTCTTTGGCAATAACCTTATCGTAGATTTTTCCCGAAGTGTAATTACTGTGCCGGGTCAGTCTGGTGTGGGTGAAACGCTCATAATGCCCTAAATCAAGATCAGTTTCGGCGCCGTCATCAGTGACAAAAACCTCACCGTGCTGAAAGGGACTCATGGTGCCGGGATCAACATTAAGGTAGGGGTCAAGTTTCTGCAGGCCGACATTCAGGCCGCGGGCCTCGAGCAGGGCGCCTAAAGAGGCGGCGGCCAGCCCTTTGCCGAGCGAAGAGATAACCCCGCCGGTAACAAAAATATACTTAGGTTTCAAATGCTGCTCCAAATCTAAATTTATAGTAACTGTTCAGCCGAATCCGGGGTCGGAGGCGGCTTTTCTCCGCTAGGAGACGGTCCGAGAACGTCTTTTTTTCCCAGATCGGCGTTATTTTTTGAAAATAATGCTCGAAGCTTTGCATAAGTTTTTTCATCAGAACGTTCCTTCGGAACAACCTGTGAAACACTTAATACTAGGTGTATGTCTGCGCTTATTGTCAAAAAATGCCTTGCTCTGAGAAAAAAATCCTATTCTCGGACAGCCTCCTAGGCGTTAAGATTTCTGTTTTTCCTTACACTCGCTTCGCCCACACCCCAAGGGTACTTCCGTTGGGCGCGTGCAAAACTCGCTTACGCTCAAACAGTTGCAATGTTTATGGGCTCCCGCTCGCTGGTAAAACAACGAAATCTTTCCGCAAACGCTTACGAAAAACCACCCCCGACCCCTCCTGAAAAAGAGAAGATAAAATTAAATAGTTACAAATTTTTTATAAAATGTTTCTGCAGACGCCAGCCTTCGGCAAAATGATTATTGGCGGCAGCGGCCGTCTCTTCGTTATATCCGGCCGCAGAGCCGGCCTTAGTTTGACAATTATCGTAAATCATAAACGGCACCGGCGCGGCGGTGTGGGTTTTTAAGCGAATCGGGGTCGGATGGTCCGGCATCACCAGAATCCGGTAAGCGGGAAAGTTTTCCCGCAAACCCTTGAGCAGCGGCCCGAGCAGACGGGTATCAAGATCGCCGATTGCCTGAAGTTTCTTTTCCAGACTACCCTCATGTGAAGATTCATCCGGCGATTCGACATGGAGATAGACAAAATCGGCTTTCTGCAGGGCGGCGACCGCGTAAGCGGCTTTATTCTCATAATCGGTATCAAGATAACCGGTGGCCCCCGGCACTTCAATATTTTCCATCCCGGCGAGAAGGCCGATCCCTTTAATCAAATCAACCGCGGAAATAACCGCGCCGGATAAACCGTAAAGCGTATTGAAAGAATCAAGCCGCGGCTTTTTCCCTTGGCCCCAGAGCCAGATCGAATTGGCGGTGACCTCACCTTTATCCAGGCGTTCGCGAAATTTCGGCAACTGGTGAATTATCATCTGGGACGAAGTTGTCAACTGCAGCAGGGGCGAGCCCAAATCGTCCGGCAGATGCTCGACCACCTCCTGACCGATAATATCATGCGGCGGCGTTAAAGAAACTTGAGCCAACTCCGGCGGACAATCCCGGATCACCATTAAATGACGATAGCTGATTCCGGGAAAAAACTCGATCTGATCGGTTTTTAACTCTTTATTCAGGGCGGCAATAATTTCATGCGCATCCGCGGTAGTTATGTGGCCGGCGCTGAAATCATGCAAAAAGCCCCGCATCTGGTACTGGAGAATATTGACGAGGTTACAGCGAAAGACGACATCATCAGGGCCTAAGTCAAGCCCCATACTCGCCGCTTCCAACGGCGCCCGGCCGGTATAATATTTTTCCGGAGCGTAGCCGAAAACCGCAAGATTGGCAACATCGCTGCCGGCCGGATAACCCTCCGGCACGGTCACCGCCGTACCTAGCTCCGCGGTTTTGGCTAAAAGATCGAAATGCGGGGTCGCCGCCGCCTGCAACGGGGTTTTTCCCTCAAGTTCCGGCAGCGGTTCATCCGCCATACCGTCACCCAAAAGGACAATGTATTTATATTCGCTGCTCATCTATTTATCTTCCTTGAAGAATTTACGCACCGTCACCTGATTGCCGGATTCGTTAAAAAAGAATTCGTCAAAAAAATTGCCGGCCATAATTACACCGCGGCCATGCGGCTTGAAAAGATTTTCGGGGTCGGTCGGATCCGGCAGCGAACGCCAGTCAAAACCGGGGCCCTGATCACTGATTACACAACTGAAAGCATTCGCGGCAATTATTACCTCAACCGTTACCCGGCGCGCACAAAACCGCGGCTGCGCGGCCCGGCGTTTAAGGATATCCATATAGTTATGGTGATCCTTCAACTCTGAAGCAAGCTCTAAATTGCCATGCTCAATCGCGTTGACAATCAACTCATGCAAACCCATCCGCATTCCCGGGAATTGACTGCGGGGAATGCGGCAGGAAATTTTTATTTCAGCCACCAGGGCACTGACCAGAGGCTGCACCCGGCTGATATCATTCTCAATCCTGAAAAGCAGGCGCTTCTCAACCAGGCTCCGATAAACCTGCAGCGTTTTCAGGTTCTCATCCGCGAGCAGGCCGACTTTAAGAATCGATGCGCTGATCTCTTTGACGGCAAAAGGTTTTTCGAAATAGTCGAGAGCGCCCTGTTTCAGAGCCTGAATAATATCTTTTTTGCTCGCGTTCCCTGAAGTAACGATAAAAGGCGTATCCGGGCAATCGGTCGCGGCCCGACGCATAAATTCAAGCCCGCTCAATCCCGGCATCCGGATATCGATAATCACCAGCATCACATCATCGTGATGCTCCGCCAGAGCTTCCAGCGCCGTCCGGCTGTCGGCATAAGTATCGGGCAGCAGATTTTCATGCCTGACGATCCGGGTCAAAGTCTCACGAACAGCAACCTCGTCATCAACAATCACTACCCGGTTTCTCAGCATATTAACCCTTTATTTTAAAGCAGCAACGATTTTAGATCAGCAATAGTAAACAGAGCTTCCAGCTTAAAGCCGCGCTCTTTAAGAAACTCGGCCCCGCCTTCGCCGCGGTCGACCAGAGTCAAGGCCTGAACTACTTTCAAATTATGCGCCTGAGCCCGCTCAATCGCTTTCCAGAGCGAAGCGCCGCTGGTCACAACATCTTCAACAATCGCTACCGGATCGCCGGCTTTAAGGTTCTTATCACCCTCAAGCCAGAGGTTTTTACCATGACCTTTGGGCTCTTTCCGAATCAGAAAAGCGTGGAGCGGGTCATCCTTGATCGCGCTGATAACACTGACGGCGCTGACAATCGGATCCGCCCCCATCGTCAAACCGCCAACCCCTTTTACCGGCAGCTTTGCCGCTCTTATACGTTCAAAAAAAAGCTCGCCGGTCAAAAACGCGCCCCGGGCGTGACAGGTGGTCTGTTTACCGTCGACATAAAAATTACTTTTCTTTCCCGAAGTCAAGGTTACCTCACGTTCTTCGTATGAAAGCCTATATAAAAGCCGAAGCAGTTCTTCCCTGTATGTCAACATTTTAAGTCAAACCTCAAATAAAAGTATGTCCCGAAAAAATAACCCCCAAATATGCCGGCAAAAACCAATCGACTTTTGTACGAGTTTATCAGATTATTGTCAAGCATTTATAACACGATCAGACGCGATCTTTGGATTCCAGCCTGACAAGAATGAATTTATATCTCTACGTAAGGTATGTGTAAAGGCTTGCTTAGGAAAAAACATTACAAACTTACCGTAACTTCGAGTTTTTCGCCCTCTAACCTTTCATTTTCACAATCTGAAAAAAGAAACGATGTTGCTTATTGTTGCTTGTTGTTGCTTGATTGCTTAATAACTTTCTGTTATAAACCTCGGAATGTCCGAATAAAGTCGATTAAAGATCCGCACCTCTTTTTCAGAAATCAGGAAGCTTATCCTTAAGGTACGGTTACGCCGGATCTAATGCGGGAACTATCCCGCAACCCAAAAGAAAGTTTTCGGCCCGCACCCAGGGGCACTTCCGCTGGTCGCAAATAAGTACTCTTATCAGAACATTTTCTGATTATTAAATCTTGTTTTTTGGTACAGAAAATAACCTGTAAGGTACTAATGCGGGAACTAACTCCCGCAACCCAAACAGGGCTTTGTGCCCCGCAAATAAGTACTCTTATCAGAACATTTTCTGGATATTAAATCTTGTTTTTTTGTGCAGAAAATAACCTGTAAGGTACTAATGAAGCACCAGCCGGGTTTGCATATGGCCAAAAGTAAAGAAAAACTCATTCAAGAAGCTATCAATGCCTAGTTCTCTCCGCAACCAAGTCAGGTTTTTCGGCCATTTCATCAAAAATAAGAACTTCTGGCTGATCCTGGCAACTGATATCGTCCTGATTATAGTTGCTCATGTATCTGCCTACGCGCTCCGTTTTCCCGGCGACGGGCTGACCGAAACCACCTACTGCCGGCATATGTCAACCACACTGCCGCTGCTTATCGTAATCAAAATCCCGATCTTTTACGCTTTCGGCCTTTACCGGGGAATGTGGCGCTACACCAGTTTGGGCGATCTTCTCAACATCACCAAAGCTTCTCTTTTATCGCTCTGCGTCATTGTTGCCGCAATTGTTTTCACTAACCGCTTTAACAGTTTCCCCCGCTCAATCTTTTTCCTCGACACAATCCTGACCTTTATGTTGATCTCAGCTCATCGGGTCGCAATCAGATTTTTTTACCGGGGAACCTCCGGTTCCCGCTCCCTGCTCGCGAAATCACATAGCGATAAAAAGAGATTGCTGCTGGTCGGAGCCGGTGATGCCGCCGAACAAATCATTCGCGAAGTTAAAAACAATCCGGATCTGCCTTTAACAATCGTCGGCATAGTTGATGATAATCCGGCAAAAATCGGCCTGAAAATTCACAATATACCGGTTCTTGGTTTAATTGATGACCTTAATGAACACTGCCGCCGGGTCCATGCCGATGAAATTCTGATTGCTATTGCGGCCCTAAACGGGAAACAGATTAAACGTCTCAATGCAATCTGCAAAAAAACCCAACTTGACTATAAAGTTCTGCCCGGACTCGGGGAACTCATTGATGGCCGGGCCTCAATCAAAAAGATTCGCGACATCTCATACAATGACCTTCTGGGTCGCGACGAAGTTAAACTTGATCAAAATGAAATTGGGAAATTTTTAACCGATAAAACCATTCTCGTCACCGGGGCCGGCGGCTCTATCGGCTCTGAACTCTGCCGGCAGATAATTCGTTTCCAACCGCGTCTGCTTCTCCTTCTGGACTCCGGAGAAGAGAATCTCTACAATATCCAGATGGAACTTGAGTACGAACTAAATTTCACCAAATGCCGGCCGATTCTCGGCAAGATTCAAAATTTCAAGCTCATCAATTCAATCCTTAAACGTCACCAGCCCGCAATAATTTTCCACGCCGCGGCCTACAAACATGTTCCCCTGATCGAGCTTAATCCGTGGGAAGCAATATTTAATAACATAAAGGGATCAACCTGCCTGATCGAGGCGGCCATAATTAATAGAGTTGAGCGTTTTGTCCTGGTCTCAACCGACAAAGCCGTGCGTCCGACCAATGTTATGGGCGCCTCCAAACGCCTGACCGAAATGATTATGCAGGCCTGCACCAAAGAAAAATGGGACGGCACTTTGATCCACGTTAAAAATGCTCCGCCAACCCACAATACGATCTTTCAGGCTGTGCGTTTCGGAAATGTTCTCGGCTCATCCGGCTCAGTTATTCCTCTTTTTAAGCGCCAGATCGAACTCGGCGGGCCGATTACGATTACCGACCCCAAAATTACCCGCTATTTCATGTCCGTCGATGAAGCGGCCCGGCTCATCATTCAGGCCGGAGCAATGGGCCAGGGCGGTGAAATTTTTATCATTAAAATGGGCAACCCCATTAAAATCGATAAAATGGCGCGGGATCTTATCCGCCTTGCCGGTCGCGAACCCGAAACTGAAATTGCAATAAAATATATCGGCCTGCGCCCCGGCGAAAAACTCTACGAAGAACTCATCACTGAAGGGGAAGGCATCGTCCCCACCCAGCACCAGAAAATCATGGTCCTCCGCGGTAACGGCAAAACCTATACAGAAATCAGCCGGCAAATCGTCCTGCTCAAAGAAAGAGCTAAAGAATTTGACGGCGAAGGAATTAAAAAAATCCTCAAACAGCTGATCCCCGAATACACTCCCTCTTCTTAAATTAGACTCCTGACGTAAACACTTTACCGAACTGTAATAAAGCTCAATTCCTATCATTAAAACATTTCCGTATTTCCTTAAAAACTTAACCCAATTGCGTTTGACATTTTTCAAAAACTAATGCGGGAACAATCCCCGCAACCCAATCGGGCCTTTTCGGCCCGCAAATAAGTACTCTTATCAGAACATTTTCTTGTTTTTTCAAACCGAAAATAACCTGTAAGGTACTAATGCGGGAACAATCCCCGCAACCCAATTGGGCCTTTTCGGCCCGCAAATAAGTACTCTTATCAGAACATTTTCTGATTATTAAATCTTGTTTTTTGGTGCAGAAAATAACCTGTAAGGTACTAAAATCACTCTATAACCTATGAATAACGTTAGTTACCACACCCCAAATTGTAAAATCCACGGAATCATCAATCTCGGTTGGCCTGAAATCACTGTTCTCCGGCAGAAGATAAATCTTTTTTTCAATCATTCTGATTCTCTTTACCGTAAATTCGCCATTAACAACCGCAATCACCACCCGTTTATCGGTTACGTCAAGGGAGCGGTCAACAATCAATATATCACCGGAATGAATTCCGGCATCAATCATTGAATCCCCTTTAACACTGACGAAAAAAGTTGCCGCCGGATGTTTAATCAGGTGTTTATTAAGATCAAGACTATTCTCGATGTAATCATCCGCCGGCGAAGGAAATCCGGCTGAAACCGGCACCAGAAAAAGCGGCCGTTGACATTCTGTTGCCGGATCGGAATAAGAGATTTCCGTTACAATGTCCATGTCTTTTGTTTTTGGCTCCATTTCAACCCACTCTCAATAATTGATCCCAATGGGTGGTATAAGAAGCTGACCGCTGATTAAAAACTGTTTTCCAACTCTGATCACGCCCCAATCCAACCGCTCCATATTGAATCGCATCGGAACCTATATCCACATTAATCGCATCAATTGTCCGCATCAGCTTTTTTGATCTTTCCCGATCAACCGTATCAAAGAAATTTGCCTGAACCGCAGTTTCCGGGCCCAGATCATTCAGCAGGACACCGACCTTTTTATACCGGTATCCTTTTTTATAAATCTTCCCGAGTCCTTCTTTGGCATTGCGGATTAATTCAGAAGTATCACTGCTGCGAACCGGCAGATTAATCGTTATGCTGTTGTAATAATAATTCTCCTGAAACCGATTGGTCATCACATAAACAACCAGTATCCCGGCAACAGATTTCTCTTTTCTTAACTTTTCCGCCCCGGACAAAACATAAGCGGCGACCGCTTCATACAATTCATCAATTGATTCTATTGCATTCTTGAAAGTTCGGGAAACGGTAATTGATTTCTTCCGCGGCGGTGACTGTTCCAACGGATAGCAGGAAAGCCCCCGGAGTTCATTGCGCAAGCGGAGACCAACAATGCCCATCTTCTTTTTGATAACATCATCGCCGGCATCACGAAGCTGCAAAGCATTATTAATCCTGTTTGCGCTCAGAAACTTCTCATACCGGCGGCCCACGCCCCAGATATCACCAGCGGCAACTGATGCGAGAGCCTTATCCAGATATTTTGAATTGCTTAAATCCAGAACCCCATTGGCTTTTTTCGATTTTTTAGCAATTTGATTGGCTAATTTAGCCAGCGTTTTCGTTTGCGCGATGCCCACGGATACCGGAATACCTGTCCATTTTTCAACGGTGGTTTTTATCTTGCGGCCATATTCGTCAAGATCAATTCTGCTGAAATTGGAAAGATCAAGAAAGGCTTCATCAATGGAATAGATCTCCATTTCCGGAGTAAAACGGGATAAGGTTTGCATTACCCGATTCGACATATCGCCATAGAGAGCATAGTTTGAAGAGTAAACCTGGACGTTATGTTTTTTGATGATATCTTTGAGCTGAAATAGCGGCTGGCCCATCTTGATGCCGATGGCTTTAGCCTCATTCGACCGGGCTACCGCACAGCCGTCATTGTTGGAGAGAACTATAACTGGTTTTCCGACAAGAGAAGGGTTAAAGACTCTCTCGCAGGAGACATAGAAATTATTGCAGTCGACAAGGGCGAAGATGGGCATATAAATTACCTAGACCGGAAGAAGTTACTCCAAAATTATGTTGTCAATTTCGACAACTCCGCTGCCAATGGTCAAACCACCGCTTAAACTGGAGGTTCCGTCAACGGTGGTATAGGAACCGTTCCAGCCACTGTATGGTTATCCCTTCAGGCTCCAACGTTCGCTGCAGTAAGCGGAAGTGCCCCTGGGTGTGGGCCGCAAGGCCCAATTGGGTTGCGGGGATTGTTCCCGCATTAGCAGAATATAACGTTGCTCTTTTTTTGTCAAATCCGACTATCTTAGGCGCATCGGCTTCAATGAAATTAAAGGCTTAGTTAACATTTGTTAACTAGGTCTTTTTTGCGTTTTGTTGTTGGGTTGCGGAACCTGTTTTCGCATTGGGCAATACCTTTTTGCCTGCCTGTATAGTTAGCTCTTGATTTAAATTGCCAAAAAGAGGTACTGTAGACATTACTGAATTTTTTATAGCGTTAAGGTAACTATTCAGCCAAATTTTACCCCCCCCCATCTTCTGGAGGGGGCGGGGGTGGTTTTTCGTAAGCGGTTGCGGAAACGATTTCGTTGTTTTTCGGAAGCGAGCGGGAGCCCATTAGTACCTTACAGGTTATTTTCTGCACCAAAAAACAAGATTTAATAATCAGAAAATGTTCTGATAAGAGTACTTATTTGCGACCA
>WFRP01000233.1 GCA_015486505.1 Pseudomonadota bacterium
AAACAAGATTTAATAATCAGAAAATGTTCTGATAAGAGTACTTATTTGCGGGCCAAAAAGGCCCGATTGGGTTGCGGGATCTGTTCCCGCATTAGTACCTTACAGGTTATTTTCTGCACCAAAAAACAAGATTTAATAATCAGAAAATGTTCTGATAAGAGTACTTATTTGCGGGCCAAAAAGGCCCGATTGGGTTGCGGGATCTGTTCCCGCATTAGCATTGCAACTGTTTGAGCGTAAGCGAGTTTTGCAAGGCGGGCGCAGCGAGCGTAAGGAAAAACAGAAATCTTAACGCCTGGCGGAGAAAAACCGCGCCCGACCCCGGATTCGGCTGAATAGTTACAAATAATTAAAAACATTACGGGAGTTTTGATTGCTGGAGAAAAAATATGCCGGGCCACAATTCCAGGGGCCCTTTTTTTCTTTATATATGATTGAAATTATTAGTGAAAATTACTTGACAGTCCTGATTTGACCCGTTATCTTTGTGGGGAGCCGGAGAAAAGCCGCACCCAACCCCGGTTTTTTGTTGAATAGTTACCGATTTTTTTCAGGATGGGTATGATGGCAAATGAATGTATTTGACCTCACCCATAAACCTTAATCCGGGAACTTGAAATGACAAAAATTTCGCCCCTTAAATGGCCAGGCAAAATTTTCATCTTCAATCTCCTGATTGTTTTAAGCTCTTTTTTTATTGCGGAAGCAGCTTATTTGCAAGGCTGGTTTAAGACCCTGGAAAATATGTTCTACGACAGTTGTCAGCGATATGCCGGGGTGAAACCGGATTATTCCCCGCATGTCGTAATTGTAAAGATAGACCAAAAAACCTTGAAGGCATATAACGATTTGCCGATGGCATTCTGGGGACCATATTTTGCTGAAGCCCTGTTACGTCTGCGCTGCTGCAAGGTACTGGCGATTGGTCTGGATATAATTTTTACCGTTAGTCCTGAAGACTGCCTGCTGAAACTGGGCGCGAAATCAACCAAGTTAGTTCGTGCTTATGATGTCGATTTTCGTTCTCAGCTTAATAAGGGGGAAATAATACTGACCGGAAAAGCGGTTATGACAAACGCCGGCCCTGACAAGATCATTCTTCCTGTCAATGATTATCTTTATGCCTTGAAAGACGCTGCGGCCAGTATCGGCCTGGCCAATTTCGTGCAGGATAAAGATGGCGTGATTCGCTCATACATACCGCGATTATTAAACAGTGACAAACCGCCGAATTTATCTTTTGCCGCCCTGCTTATGATTAAAGCCGGCATGATGATACCGGATCAGGGATTGTCCCGGATCATATTTGTCGGGCCGCCGGGAACGGTTCCCCGGTTGTCTTTTCTGGATCTGCTTAAAGCCGATAAAAAACAATTTGCCGCGATCAAAACTTTTTTGCGGGATAAACTGGTGATTATTTCAGTAGAGGATAATGGCTTTGCAGATTTCCACCTGACCCCCTACGCCACCGGATTGTCGATTGCCAAAGATATAAAACTCATGAGTGGAGCTGAAATTCACGCAAATATAATTGAAACCATGATGTCCGGCCGGCAGATTCGGCAACTTGGAATTTACCCTTATGCCGTCTGGCTGTTGCTACTTTTAACGATTGCTCTAGTCTTTTTCCGGCGCCTGACTCCAGGGAAAGGTTTTTCGGCTCTGGTCTTTCTTGTTCTGGCCTCGGCAATATTTTCATTGACACTGTTCAGGTTGTATATTCTCGCTCCGGTTATCCCAACCGCGGTGGCGCTATCCTGTTCCTATATCGGGTTTTTGGGATCGCGTTTAACGAATGAAGAGCGGGAACATAGGCATCTGCGCAAAGTTTTTACTCCTTATCTTTCGGAATCACTCTTGGAAGATCTCGTCGGCCGCCGGGAACTGCCTTTCCTCGGTGGTGAAGAGCGGGAGATCACTGCCCTTTTTTCCGATATTCGTAATTTTACAACTATTTCGGAAAAACTGGCTCCGGAAGAAGTTGTCGAGATGCTGAACCACTATTACGGTTTAATCTGCGAGGAAATTATTGCCTGTGGCGGTCTTATCGACAAATTTGTGGGGGACGCGGTGATGGTTGTCTTCGGCGCTCCCCTGTATGCCGACAACCACGCTGAAATGGCCCTAAAAGCCGCTTTGACGATTGTGGCAACGGCCGATGATTTTCAGGCCTGGCTGACAAACCGTTTTCCGGATCGGGGGATTCCGGCTTTTAAGGTTGCAGTGGGGGTTAATACCGGCAAGGCTCTGGTCGGGAATGTCGGTTCCGAACGAAGAATGGGTTATACGGCTATCGGGGATACGGTCAATATCGCCTCCCGGCTGGAAGGTGCCAGCAAAACTCTGGGCTGGTCGATTGTTGCCAGTGCTGCAACAATTAAGTCCGGGGCGCACTGCGTTCAACTGGGGCGCAGAGACCGCATCCGGCCGAAAGGACGTTCCGGCCTGGTCGAAGTTTTTGAGGTTTTGGCTTATACGAAGGGAAAAAATACCGATGATGCGGCAAGATAAAACAAGGAAGATCTGGCTGTTTTCAGCTGAAAATCTGCAATGGTCTGTTTTTCTGATTGCAGCTTTGGCAGTTTTTGTTATTTCAAGCCCGGCGTCGGGCTCTCAGGCAATGATAACGCAATTTTCAGGAAGTGGTTTTATCTATGAAAATTCCTCAGCAGACAAAACCCGGCTGCAGCCGTTTATGAAACTTCACGACGGCGACCGCATATCTTTACAGAGCGGCGCCCAGCTGCAGCTCATATATTTCAGCAATGCCCGCAAGGAAGTCTGGCGGGGACCGGCTGATTTCACCATACGCTCATCTGCGGCCGCTGATAAAGTTCCCGTAGCTTCAATGCGGAGGAACCGGAGAGCACAATTTTCTGATGAGATTGACCCTTCCAGATTGCAAACCGCCGGGGTTGAAACGGTGCGGGGCCTCAACCGCGATAAGAACGATTGCAAATCTGAAGCCAAGGCCCGGCGGGAACCGGTCGGTTTCGTCTCCGATACGGCCCGCAGCCAAAGAGATTTAAATCAAGGCTGTGAAACCGTCCTGCAATTACCTGCGGTTGTAAGCCGGGAATTACAACGTATCAGCAGGATAGTAGATCCATCATCATCTGTATCTGTGCGTAACAATTCCAAAGGCAACGGCCCTGGAGGAAATGATAATGAATGGGTAACGCTCAATCTGTCCCCGGGGAACAGTTTTGAAGTTACTCAGGCGGAGAATATCTACGACGAACTGAAGAAAAAATTGCCGGATAATGATGTAACCGCCGAACTTTTTCTTTTCAGCGTTCTTTCCCGATACCGGAAATTTTCAAAGATGGAAGAGTTGCTGACAGTGATGCGGAGAAAACAACCTGAGAATAAAACTATTACTTACCTGGCGGAATGGCTCAAGTCATTGCAGACACAATAGGAATATCGCGATGTTCCGACTTGCCGGCTATAAGTTTACCGCGATATTTCATCAATCTCATCAGGGTTGCTGTATTTAAGGTAAATCTCCCTGAATTCTTCTATGGAAGTCAGCATGACATCAGTAATCAAAGGATCAAATTGCTTGCCGCGTTCCTCTCTGAGAATGTTGACTACTTTTGCAAAAGAGAAGGCGGGTTTGTAGATACGCGCACTCAAAAGAGCGTCAAAAACGTCGGCAAGAGACATTATCCGGGCCTCTAAAGGAATTTTTTCTCCCTTTAATCCAGAGGGATACCCACTTCCGTCATAACGTTCATGATGGTACATAGTGATATTGTAGCCCATTGCAAAAGTCGGAAAAGGGATTTCATCCATCAGCTTTTTCATAACTCCGGCCCCGGCAGACGAATGCTGATGCATAAGCATAACTTCCTCATCCGAAAGCTTTCCGGATTTAAGCATAACCGCATCCGGGATTGCAACCTTGCCGATATCGTGCATTGGTGAAACGATGAAAATATTCTCAATAAAAAGCGGGTCTATGGCGCTCTCAAAATGCGGGTGACAACTTAACTTTTCTGCCAGCAAACGACAATAATGACGAACTCTGAGAAGGTGCGCTCCGGTTTCATTGTCCCGCAATTCCGTAAGGTTTGCCAGGGAAAACAACAAAGTCTCATAAGCTTTCAGAATGTATCGATTTGCATTTTCATCAGTATCTTTAATGCGTTTTATAATAATCTGGGTAATGTGCCGCTCAAAATCCCGGTCACCATCCAGAATCTCAAAAAAATTTTCTTTATTTATTTCAAGACAACGGCTTTTGCTCTTTACAAAAGCTGATGCGGAACGCGGACTGTCACTGAGCAATGCCATTTCGCCAAAGACATCACCGGGAAGCATACGCTTAAGTTCTCGTTGTCCGGCACCCATTTTGCGACTGATGATAACCTCTCCGGAGACGACAATATACATCGCCTGCGCCGAATCTCCCTCATAAAAAACAACCTGTCCGGGAGCAAAATCAATTAAAGTGAAAAATTTTGCTATATCATTTAATCTCTCCAGGGTAAGTTTAGAGAACAGATCATTTTCCCTGAATAATTGATTGACATCCGATATTTGCATTTTATCTATCAAGGGTCTCTTTGAAGGTTAGAATTTAAGTCTAATGCGGGAACTATCCCCGCAACCCAAAAGAAAGTTACCGGCCCGCACCCAGGGGCACTTCCGATGGTCGCACCCCAAGGGCACTTCCGTTGGGCGCACCCCAAGGGCACTTCCGTTGGGCGCAAATAAGTACTTTTATCAGAACATTTTCTTGTTTTTACAGTTGAAAAAAGCTGTCGAAAAAAACAAGAAAATAACCTGTAAGGCACTAATGCGGGAACAGATCCCGCAACCCAAACGGAGCCTTTTCGGCCCGCAAATAAGTACTCTTATCAGAACATTTTCTTGTTTTTACAGTTGAAAAAAGCTGTCGAAAAAACAAGAAAATAACCTGTAAGGTACTAATGCAGATATTGGG
>WFRP01000234.1 GCA_015486505.1 Pseudomonadota bacterium
TATTCAGCCGAATCCGGGGTCGGGCGCGGTTTTTCTCCGCCAGGCGTTAAGATTTCTGTTTTTCCTTACGCTCACTGCGCCCGCCTTGCAAAACTCGCTTACGCTCAAACAGTTGCAATGCTGATGCGGGAACAGATCCCGCAACCGCTTACGAAAAACCACCCCCGCCCCCTCCGGAAGGTGGGGGGGTAAAATTTGGCTGAATAGTTACAAACAGGTTTTGTGTCTAAGTTGATGATTCTGTCAGATAAATTTGCCCGGCGATATATTGTTCGAATTGTCGGTATAGTAGCGGCATTATGCTTGCTGTATCTGAACCTCTGGAACCCTGATTTAATTAACAATCTACGTTTGAAAGTCTATGATCTGCTGGTGCGGGCAAACCCGGCGCCGATTGCCGCTCAACCGATTGTTATTGTCGATGTCGATGAAAAGAGCCTGACCGAACTGGGGCAATGGCCGTGGCCGCGCTCTCTCTGGAGTGAAATTGTCCGGCGCATCGGACTTCAATCTCCCCGGGTGATCGGTTTTGACATAGTTTTTGCCGAACCTGATCGTTCATCTCCCGGACAATTATTGGGCGCCTTTGACGATTACCATATTTCAGAGGCCTGCCGCGCGGAACTGGCCCGGCTGCCGGATCATGATTTGTTGTTGGCCAATGCCCTGTTCGATACGCCAACGGTTTTAGGTTTCCCGTTTATTTTTTCCCAGTCGGCAACGATCAACCCGCCCATCATTAGACGGGCGAACCGGTTCATAGTTTGTGGCAGCAGTAATTCCGGCGGCTGGTTGTTCCCGGCCGGGGCTGCCGTTTTCAACCTCAAGGGACTTGAGGCCTCGGCGATCGGCAGTGGTTTTTTTAATGTTTTGCCGGATGACGACGGCAGTATCCGCCGTGTTCCGCTGGCCTTGCAGTTTGGTGATACAATTTACCCGTCTCTGGCCCTGGAAATGCTCAGAATCGGTGAAAAAGTCCCGATCAACCAGCTCCATATCACCAATAACGGAGTTGAGGGGGTAAGCTGTGGCCCGTATGATATCCCGACTGATGCCCATGCTCAGATAAACGTTCATTACCGGGGGGCGGAAAAAAGTTTCACCTACATTTCGGCCCTTGATATTGTTAAAGGCACAATCGACGAAAAAATTTTTACCGATGCCTATGTTCTGATCGGAACCTCGGCCGCGGGTCTGGTCGATATTGTAACAACCCCGACTTCAACCCTCTTCCCCGGGGTTGAAGTGCATGCCAATATCCTGAATAGCATTCTCACTGCTTCCTGGATACGGGAACCGGATTGGGCTAAAGGGGCTGAGTTTTGTTATCTGATAGTTGTCAGTATTATCTTGATTGTTCTGGTACCGGCTGTCGGAGCTCTAGGCGGCGGTATTGTGCTTTTCGTCGGTGCCGTTTTAATTGTCGGCTTTTCCCTCTGGCTCTTTAACAGCTATGGTTATTTTTTCGACCCGGTCTACCCGCTTCTAAGCAGTACCGTCCTTTTCAGCCTGTTGAGCTTTATGAATTATTTTCTGGAAGAGAGGATCAGGCGGCAGACGCGAAATACATTCTCAAAGTATGTTTCTCCAGAAGTAGTTGCGGAACTGTTGAAACGGCCGGGCGAGGTCAATCTCAAGGGTGAAGAACGGGTTTTAACGGCACTCTTTTCCGATATCCGGGGTTTCAGCCGGATATCGGAAATCCTCACACCCGAAGAAATCTGCAGTTCTCTCAATCAGTATCTGACAGTTATGACCAGAATTATTCGCGGCAATCGGGGGACCGTTGACAAGTTTATCGGTGATGCCGTGTTCGCTTTCTGGAATGCTCCGCTTGATGATGAAGAACACGCCCGCCATGCTTTGGCTGCCGCTATTTCCATGCGGGCCGGCCTCAGAGATCTCAACCGGAATTGGCAGATGAATAATATGCAGGTCTTTGAGGCCGGTATCGGTATTCATACCGGTCCGGTCCGGGTTGGCAATATCGGTTCGGAAGATCGTTTGAGTTATACTGCAATCGGTGACAATATCAACCTGGCTTCCAGGCTTGAAGGCGTCACAAAATATTACGGAATTCCAACAGTCATCAGTGGGACGACCCGTGAAATGGTTGATGATGAAGAGTTTATGTTGTGTAAACTTGACCGTATTCAGGTGGTCGGCCGGGATGAGCCTGTAGAAATTTTTGCTTTGGTTGACTATAAAAATCGCGTCGCCAACCCCTTAAAACAGGCCATCAGGGCTTATGAAGAAGCTTTGGAACTCTATTTCAGCGGCAATTTTATCTTGGCCGGGGAAAAGTTCAGCCGGCTGCCGGAGTTTATTTCCGGAAAATTACAAAAACTTTTTATCGAGCGCTGTCAGGACTATTCCGTTAATCATCCGGGCTCGGAATGGACGGGTGTCTATGTTATGAAAAGTAAATAGTGGCGGTGTCGTACCGCACCGGCAGCGCCATTAGTGCCTTACAGGTTATTTTCTGCACCAAAAAACAAGATTTAATAATCAGAAAATGTTCTGATAAGAGGACTTATTTGCGGGCCAGCGGAAGTGTACTTGGGGTACGAGCCACAAAGCCCTGTTTGGGTTGCGGGAGTTATTCCCGCATTAGATTGAACCACAGATGAACACGGATAGACACAGATAAAAGCCGGCCTGA
>WFRP01000235.1 GCA_015486505.1 Pseudomonadota bacterium
CTCCTTATCGAGTGTATCTACTCAATACGGAGGGAGCGGTAAACCGCTCTAACGGTTTACCGCTCCACCTTTACAAATTAATTTGATTATCACTAAGCCACTGCAAAATAATGTGAGGCTATAGTACCTCTTTTTGGTAATTTAAATCAAGAGCTAACAAAGGTTTCAACACCTGAACTCCCGTTTTTAGAAAGAGGCAGCTCCGCGACGCAGCCAAATCATGCGGCAACCAACCCGCGAATATCAGACTGATCACCGTCGTTAATCGATGGCTATGTCATTGTCTTGAACTGAGCTATATTAGTACCTTACAGGTTATTTTCGGTTTGAAAAAACAAGAAAATGTTCTGATAAGAGTACTTATTTGCGACCAACGGAAGTGCCCCCGGGTACGGGCCGCAAAGGCTCGATTGGGTTGCGGGGATTGTTCCCGCATTAGTAGAGTAGTTACGTTAATAATCGATTTTCACGAGAAAAGTTGAAATTGGAAAATATTATTATAAAAGGGGCGCGGGAGCATAATCTGAAAAATGTCGACCTGGTTATCCCCCGGCATCAGTTTGTCGTGATTACCGGCCTGTCCGGTTCCGGTAAATCATCATTGGCTTTCGATACGGTTTATGCCGAGGGGCAGCGGCGTTACGTTGAATCGCTGTCATCTTATGCCCGCCAGTTTTTGCAGTTGATGGAAAAACCGGACGTTGATGAAATTACGGGGCTGTCACCGGCGATTTCGATTGAGCAGAAACGGGTTTCGCATAACCCGCGTTCTACGGTCGGGACAGTAACCGAAATTTACGACTATCTGCGCCTGCTTTATGCCCGGGTCGGTACCGCCTATTGCGAAAAATGCAATAAGCCGATTGCCTCCCAGAGTGTCGATCAGATTGCCGATGTGATTTTCGCGCTGCCTGCCGGCAGCCGGCTTCTGATTATGGCGCCGTTAATCCGGCGGCGCAAGGGTGAGTATCGAAAATTGTTTGCCGATCTTTTAAGTCAGGGTTTTCTTCGGGTTGAGGTTGACGGCGGGATTTATCGCCTGGATGAACCGCCGCAACTTGAGCGGAACGCTTTTCACGATATTTTATTGGTAGTTGATCGTCTGGTGCTTAATGATGAAAGCCGGGGGCGCTTGATCGATTCGCTGGAATTGGCTCTGGCAAAAGCCGATGATCTGGTGACCGTACAGATTGTCGGCGGTAAAAGGCTGCAGTTTTCCGGGCGGCTGGCCTGCAGCGGCTGCGGTATAAGTTTTGTCGAATTGACGCCGCAACTCTTCTCTTTTAATAACCCGCACGGCGCCTGCCCCGAATGCGGCGGCCTTGGGCAAGACCTTGAATTTGAGGTCGAGCTGATTGTTCCGGATCCGGATTTAAGCCTCAGGGCCGGGGCTCTGGTTCCGTGGCGTAAATCACAGCCCTTTTATCTCAAGGAAGTTTTAGAGCCTTTGGCCCGGCATTACAAGTTTTCGCTGACAACGCCTTTTGCCAAACTCAGGCCTCAGGTGCGGGAACTGCTGCTCTATGGTTCCGGCAGTGAAAAAATCCCCGGCCTTTTGCGTGACGGTCGATTTCATAAGGCTTCATCCCGGCATTTTGAAGGGGTTATCCCGAGTCTGAAACGGCGCTATGAAAGAGCTGAGGGTGAAAAAGACGGTGAGTTACTGCGTTATCTCGCGATTCGGCCCTGCTCCCTCTGTCAGGGGAGCCGCCTGCGTCGGGAAAGCCTGCAGGTGAAAATTAATGGCCTTGATATTCATGAATTGACCTCTCTGCCTCTGCCCGAGGCGCGGCAGTTTTTGCTGGAGTTGAAATTGCCGCCGGCCCGGGCCGAGATTGCCCGGCGGATTCTGGTCGAGCTGCAGGCCCGGCTCAAATTTCTGCTCGATGTCGGTCTGGACTATCTTAATTTGGCGCGGGCTTCGGCCACGCTTTCCGGCGGTGAATCGCAACGGATTCGACTGGCAACCCAGATCGGTTCGGGGCTAACCGGCGTGTTGTACGTTCTTGATGAACCGAGTATCGGTCTGCATCAGCGTGATAACCGCCGTCTTCTGCGAGCGCTTTTCCGGCTGCGGGATCTGGGAAATTCCCTGCTCGTGGTTGAGCACGATCAGGAGACGATTATGGCGGCGGATCAGGTTGTCGATATGGGGCCTGGAGCCGGGCGTCTCGGCGGCGAAGTCGTGGCGCAGGGGCGGCCGGAAGCGGTGGCCGCCGGAGATTCTTTGACCGGGCTTTATCTCTCCGGCCGGAAAGAAATTACAATCCCGAAGCGGCGGCCGGTTGATCGTCAACGTCTGATCACTTTACACGGCGCGGCCCAGCATAATTTAAAAAAGATCGATGTTGAATTTCCTTTAGGTCTTTTTCTCTGCATAACCGGGGTTTCGGGTTCCGGGAAGAGCAGTCTTGTCAATGAAACCCTCTATCCGGCGCTGCATAACCATCTCTATGGCGAGCGTTTGCCGGTGGGCAAATTTAATTCCATTGCCGGTCTTGAGCAGCTTGATAAAGTTATAAATATCGATCAGAGCCCCATCGGCCGCACACCGCGCTCAAATCCGGCAACCTATACCGGCGTCTATACTCCGATTCGTGAACTTTTCGCCGGCCTGCCCGAAGCCCGGGTGCGCGGTTATAAGCCCGGACGCTTCAGTTTTAATGTTAAAGGCGGGCGTTGCGAGGCCTGTAAGGGTGACGGGGTTAAGCGGGTCGAGATGCATTTTCTTCCCGATATTTTCGTTAAATGCGATGTCTGCAACGGCCGGCGTTTTACCCGCGAGGTTCTGGAGATTCGTTATAAAGGGGCCAATATCGCTGAAGTTCTGGATATGACTATCAATCAGGCCGCCGAATTTTTTGCCGCGATCCCCAAGGTTATCCGCAAGCTTGAAGTTTTGAGAGATGTCGGCCTTGGTTATATGACTTTAGGTCAGGGCGCGGTTACGCTCTCCGGCGGCGAGGCGCAACGGGTAAAACTGGCGCGCGAGCTTGCCAAACGGGGCACCGGCCGCACCCTTTATCTGCTGGATGAGCCGACTACCGGACTCCATTTCCACGATGTTGAACAACTGCTGCGGGTTCTGCAGCGCCTGGTTGATGAGGGCAATACGGTGCTGGTGATTGAACATAATCTTGATGTCATAAAAACCGCGGATTATATTATCGATCTCGGCCCGGACGGCGGGGCCGGCGGCGGCCGGATTGTGGCCTGCGGCCCGCCGGAAGCTGTGGCCCGGGTCGCCGCATCAGCCACCGGTCAGTCTTTGTTTGAAATTCTGCCGCGGTAAAACATTTTCAGGCTCCGAATTTCTCGAAATAAAAAGTCCGCAAACGTAAATATTTAAGTTTGCGCCCGGCATTTTTGCTGAATTATGCTTGACAAAATCCGACCCGTCTGATAGAAGCGGCGCTCGATTGAGGAATTGATCGGGGCCGTTAGCTCAGTTGGTAGAGCATCTGACTTTTAATCAGAGGGTCGCAGGTTCGACCCCTGCACGGCTCATCAGAACAAAATCAAGCACTTACGTTAATTCGTGAGTGCTTTTTTTGTGTAAAAATCTTGCCATTTTTTGTTTCAGTCACAGTTTCAGTCACAGTTTGGATCAATTTCGTCACAGTTTTTAGTAAACGGATCAGGTTAAAAACATCAACATTGATGATGAGCCACACGACCGCAGCCCGGCGGCAATCTCAAAAGGAATATGCGACCGTTTTTAAGCAGCAGGATTAGAAGCGACACAGGCTCAGTAACGAAGGAAAATTTTCCTTCGTTACCAAATACCTTCACATAGGCTCGGCAAGAAATTTATCGGGGGTTTTGAGGGTAGAAAAAAATTAAACCTTAGCGCGGGGAAATTGGGCCGGGTTTTATCGAATGATATAGAGTGATGCTATTTTATAGGTAGATTATGCAGGAATAAAACAGGCCGCCCCGCCGAAAAAAAGGGCCAAAAACGGAAAAAACCTAATAAAATCAACAAAGTTAACAGAATGTAGCTTATCGGAACCTAGCTGTAAGTGCTTGTTATTATTAAACTTATTTTTTTGCAGTTCTAGAAAACTTCAATAGAACAGACTTAGGCTTTATTAACATTTTCTTGTAAAATTAGTAAAACATCGTTTGTTGTTAAAATCAGGGAAATATTATTTCCGGCTGCCGGTAAATCATACTATTTTACAATGAATTATTTGCCAAAAAAAATAAATCCCGGCCGAAAAATCAGGCTATCATAAATTGTAACAGCCCCGCCAAACAAAATCAAGGACAAATCCAAAAACAACAAATCTAAAGATTGCAAATTCACCCCGCCACTAACACAACATTCACCGGCCGCAGACACCAGGGCCGGTTCAGGGTTGTTGTCTTTTTCGCTGACGATCTTCAAGAAATTTATCGAAAGAGACTTTTTCACCAGGGCCGGTTAGTGATTTCAGTTCTGCAATCAATATTTTTTTGTTTTCCCGAATATGGGCCGCTATATCAGCAGGGATCCGCCCGCCAGTGCGCAATACTGCCGCCAGCTCGCCAAAATAGAGAAAAGCGTCTATTCCCTGAGCGCGAAGACCGTTAAGAACGGTAGTTTTTCGGCGGCGGCGTTGCTTAAGTTCCTTCTGATATTCTTTGAGCGGTATAAAGTCGTCTTTCAAAATGTCATAAACTCCAAATCA
>WFRP01000236.1 GCA_015486505.1 Pseudomonadota bacterium
GCTCTTATCAGAACATTTTCTTGTTTTAAAACAAGAAAATAACCTGTAAGGCACTAATGCGGGAACAGATTCCGCAACCTAAACGGAGCCTTACGGCCCGCAAATAAGTACTCTTATCAGAACATTTTCTGATTATTAAATCTTGTTTTTCGGTGCAGAAAATAACCTGTAAGGTACTAAAACATAGACAATCATGGGAATTTGATATGAATCACGGCAAAGCTCTCGACCGACATAGAAAATGGCTTCCTTTAACGTTCTCTCTGCGTTTTATTTTCGGCAACCTGAATATCCTCGGCTTAAGTCTGTTGCTGATGTTCTGCACCGGCTTTCTGACCTGGCTGGGCTACCTGGTGACCATACATTTTGCCGACGGCCTCACCGGACACTTCTTTCAGCAGGCTCCGGAATCCGCCGGAATTATCGGCTGGTTTATGGTTAAAGGCTGGTGGCTGCTCAAGTTTCTCTTTCTCATCTTTTCCCGGGTCATTGCTTTCTATCTCGCCTTTCTCGTATCCTACAGTCTGACTTCTCCCGGTTACGCCTTTCTAAGTCTTTCAACCGAAAAAAAATATCTGGGTGAAGATTTCACCGCTGACGAGAGCTTCAGCTGGGCGGTATTGATCAAGGATCTGGTTGAAGGTTGTAAAATCGGGATCTTCGGCCTGGGGGTAACCATTGCCGCGATTTTCCTGAATCTTATTCCGGTTTTCGGCGCCGGGCTGGTTGTACTCCTCTATATTTTCTACTCGACCCTGATGTTTATCGACTATCCGACCTCCCGCCAGCACTGGAGTCTGGGCGCCAAACTAGGCTGGCTTAAAGAGCAATGGCCCAAGGCCTTACGGCTGGGCTGGCTGCCGGCTTTAACCAGTATGATCCCGGTAATCAACATCTTCTTAATGGCCCTGCTCTTTCCGCTTTTTACGGTTCACGCCACGCTTAATTTCGTCAAAACCACCGTCGTTTCCGAACCCGGCAACTAAATTAGAGAGATTTAATAATCAGAAGAGGAATACCCATTTGTCAAGCCTGCCCCCAGTAAGTGTGACCCCACTAAGCGATTGCGCGCATTGTCCTTTCGCGGTGGCCGAACGTCTTTGTCGGAATCCGGAAGGTAAAGCTCCGGCTTTCTGCCCGACCCGGGATCTTGCCCGGCTGACTAAGGCCGGACTGGAGATATATAAACAGGAAAAATACGCGGAATTTGCCCGCCAGGCCTCAATTCAGGAGGCCGAGGCTTACGCCGACCGGGAACTCGGCTATGAGCGGGTGCGCCCGGCCAAAACCAGGATTGAAGAGATTGCCGAATTTGCCGACAAGATGAACTACCGGCGCTTGGGCCTCGCCTTCTGCGTCGGCCTGCGTCGGGAAGCTAAAGTAGTCGCTGATATCTATACCGACCGGGGCTTTGCGGTGGTCTCGGTCATCTGCAAAACCGGCTGCAGCGACAAAAATTTAATCGGCTTGAATGACGCTGAAAAGATTGTTCAAAATGAGCCCGAAGCGATGTGCAACCCGGCCCTGCAGGCGCTGATTTTAAATGAATCTGCGACCGACTTCAACATTCTACTCGGCCTCTGCGTCGGCCACGATTCGATATTTTTAAAGGAGGCTGAAGCCCCCTGTACCGTTCTCGCCGTAAAGGACCGGGTTTTGGGCCACAACCCGCTCGCCGCCGTCTACAACATCGACAGCTACTACCGCAGCCTGAAATAGACCACAAACTCCCCCTATAAACTTAAAAAATTTTTCAGGATCGCCATTCCGGCTTCGGTGAGGATCGATTCGGGATGAAATTGAATTCCCCAGATCGGAAATTCTTTATGACGAACGCCCATAATTTCCTGATCATCACCGGCCCGGGCGGTGACTTCAAGTTCAGCGGGCAGGGTCGCGGACTCGATCACTAATGAATGATAACGGGTCGCGGTGAAGGGGTTTTCGATCCCGGCAAAAAGCTCGCGGCCGTCGTGTTCAACCGCGGAGGTTTTACCGTGCATAATCCGCCCGGCCCGGACAATCTTCGCGCCGAAAGCCGCCCCGATACTCTGATGACCGAGGCAAACCCCTAAAATCGGCATTTTCCCGGCAAACTCTTTAATCGCGGCCACCGAAATCCCGGCTTCGTTCGGCGTACAGGGGCCGGGAGAGATTACCAGCCGCTCCGGTTCAAGCCCGGCGATTCCGGCCAAATCAATCTCATCATTCCGTTTTACGACCACTTCTTCACCCAGAATTCCGAAATACTGCACGATATTATAGGTGAATGAATCGTAGTTATCAATCATTAACAGCATAATTTACAAATTCCCGCTTTCATTTAAGCTACTTTCGACTAATGCGGGAACAGACCCCGCAACCCAAGAGAAAGATTTCGGCCCGTACCCCAGGGCCACTTCCGATGGCCCGCAAATAAGTACTCTTATCAGAACATTTTCTTGTTTTTTCAAACCGAAAATAACCTGTAAGGTACTAATGCTACTTACCGCCGAAGCCGTCCACCACCAGGGTACCGCTCTTATTATCTTTACTGACCTGAAGATAGTTGCGTTTGGCGCAGTCCTGCAACATCTCGCTGAAAGAGCGGTAGCCGATGGTTGATTCATTGAATGAGGGCCGCTTGCGCTGCATCGTCTGTTTAATCATCGACGACCAGAGAATCTCTTTATTCTCGCGTTTCAGGGCGGTGATTGAATCGAACAGGAGCTTGAAGGCTTCGCGTTTATCCTCCGGGATATCATCAGCCAGCGCCGGCGGCGTCATCCGCGAGGCCTGTTCCAGGTCTTCGTAAAAAAGAAATTCGTCACAGTTATCGCTTAAAAGGTCGGAAGTGCTGTCCCGCATCCCGATTCCGATAACCTGTTTGCCGTTCTCTTTCAGTTTGGAAACCAGCGGCGAAAAATCACTGTCGCCGGAGACGATAACAAAGGTATCGATATGGTCTTTGGCATAAGACATATCCATCGCATCGACACAGAGACGGATATCAGCTGAATTTTTCCCGGTCATATAGCGCTTGGGGATCTCAATCAGCTCAATCGCCGCCCCGTGCAGCTCTTCCTTGAATTTGGCGTAGCTCGACCAGTCGGCATAGGCTTTTTTAACAATAACCTTGCCCTTTTCCACCAATCTTGCGAGAATGGTTTCAATCTCAAATCTCTCGTTATTCTTGCGTCCTTTAAAACCTAAGGCCAGGTTCTCAAAATCAATAAAAACCGCCAGGGTATGTTCCTGTTCCGACATTTTGTAACTCTCTCTTACTATTCATTCATAAACAAAATTGATGGCGTCGCAAAAACTCTCCATCTGCTGCGTTCCCCTCGCCGTGAGCGCAGCGAGGAAGTGCCCTTGGGGTGCAACCTTCGTCACTGCGGCGTACTCTATGTACGCCGCATTCCTCAGGTTTCGGGCGCCTTGCGCCCAACGGAAGTGCCCTTGGGGTGCGTATGAAGCTTTTTGCTTAGCCATCGAACATTTTGACTTCTAAGTAACGGTTTGTAACTATTTGAAATTATTAAAATTTTATCTGTGTCTATCCGTGTCCATCTGTGGTTTAACAAAAAAATAGAAACCACAGATGAACGCAGATTAACTAAGATTTAGTACCTCTCACGTTACTTGTATATATGTGGCCGCGATAGCGGTCTGGGATGCTTTTTACGGGTCCATCAAAATTGACAAGCCCGTAAAAAATCAAAATTTACGCACTTTTTTCAGACTGGCTGAACCTACTAGATGCCGGCATTAGAGTCAAGTGTAATTACATCGTCCGGATATTTCCTGTTAACACCCAAACCAACAGCAAAATTGCCGGCAACACAATATCGTAAAACGACCGCGCATTTATCTTGACTTGACAAGTTGAATTGGCTACTTCAACCTGAACACCAGCAACTAATGTGGTTTAATTTTAACGGACACTCTGCTAAGAGCAATTAAAAAGAAAGCGAGGTGTCCAATGAGCGAGAAAAAACGTCCAAATTACACGAAAGAATTCAAACAAGACGCCATTAAACTGGTTATTGAACAGCGGTATAGCTGCCCAGAGGTTGGCAGACGACTTGGTGTTGCCGCTTCCAACATTTCCCGCTGGGTACGCGAATACCGCCAGGATCAGCAGGATCTTAGCGATAATGGCATTACCCGCAAGGATTTGGAAGCTGAAAACCGCCGATTGAAAAAAGAAAACAAGCGGCTTGAGA
>WFRP01000237.1 GCA_015486505.1 Pseudomonadota bacterium
GTACCTTACAGGTTATTTTCTGTACCAAAAAACAAGATTTAATAATCAGAAAATGTTCTGATAAGAGTACTTATTTGTGGGCCGCAAGGCTCCGTTTGGGTTGCGGGATCTGTTCCCGCATTAGTGCTATAAAAAAACGGGAGTAGAATTTATTCTGCTCCCGTTTTTTTATTGGCTCGTTGTCACCGGCGGCCACCAGAGTTGGAAATTACCGGTTCATCCAGTACCATAGTCGGTTTTTCCGTTCTGCGGTAAGACCGGCTTCGCTATCTCCCCGCGGCATTTTCCAAAGTTTTTTGTAGTGTCAGGAAAGCATATCTTTTATCCGAAGCAGGTAATAAGGATAAACCAGTAGAGAATCGGCGGCGACCAATGTTGACCGGTAATCTTTTTTTATGGTAACTATTCAGCCAAATCTGGGGTCGGGTGCGGCTTTTCTCCGCTCGGCGTTAAGATTTCTGTTTTTCCTTTAAGCTCGCTGCGCCCGCCTTGCAAAACTCGCTTACGCTCAAACAGTTGCAATGCTAATGCGGGAACAGACTCCCGCAACCCAATCGAACCTTTTCGGCCCGTACCCAGGGCAATCCGATGGCCCGCAAATAAGTACTCTTATCAGAACATTTTCTTGTTTTTACAGTTGAAAAAAGCTGTCGAAAAAAACAAGAAAATAACCTGTAAGGTACTAATGCGGGAACAGCTCCCGCAACCCAAACAGGGCTTTTCAGTCCGCAAATAAGTACTCTTATCAGAACATTTTCTGGATATTAAATCTTGTTTTTTTGTGCAGAAAATAACCTGTAAGGTACTAATGGGCTCCCGCTCGCTGGGAAAAACAACGAAATTGTTTCCGCATCCGCTTACGAAAAACCACCCCCGCCCCCTCCAAAAGGTGGGGGGTAAAATTTGGCTGAATAGTTACTACAATTTTTATTTACAGGAATAAATTGTCAGCCATAAAACAGGTATATTGCCTGATTTGTTTAATTGGAGACACCTTTCCCCTTGCATATGACCATGATTATGACTATACTCTGTTTTAGTGGTTTGAATATATGAGTTGGAGGAGTTTATGCAAACAATCACAGCATCAGTCTTTAAGGCGACCTGCCTACGGTTAATGGACCGGGTTTGCCAAACTGGTGAACAAATAGTAATTACGAAAAACGGCAAACCGGTTTCTCGGTTAGTACCTTACCGGGATGTACCTGAAACCATTTTCGGACTTCACAAAAAAGAAGTACTCAGCCGTGATGATCTGGTTTCATCGCTGGATATTGAGTGGGATGCTGAATCATGATAATTCTGGACACCCACGTACTCGTATGGCTGGACGAAGGCAACCATAATCTTGGAAAACAAACTCGAAAACTTATTGACTTAGCTTTACAAGAAGATTGCCTGGCGGTCTCCCCGATCAGTTTTTGGGAAATTACAATGTTGTTGAAAAAAAAGCGCCTTGAAATCGGAATAGATATCAAAATTTGGCGGCAGGATCTTCTTGAAAAAGGTCTGAACGAGATACCCATGCATGGGGCTATTGCTATCCAGGCCGGCAGTTTGCCGAATTTTCATGGTGATCCGGCTGACCGAATAATTGTGGCCTCTTCTTTATCCACTTCAGCGAAACTGGTTACGGCAGATAAAAAAATTCTGGCCTGGCCCGGCCTTCAGGATAAACAAAATGCCCGAGCATAAAAGGGCGAGCATCAATAAAATTTTTGTCGCCGGTAAGTTGTCCCCGTTGGGCCGCACCCCGAATCAACAATAACTCATCATCAGATTCTTCTTCCACTCCTGTAAATTTTCAAGATAATACAGGTAATCTTCATCACTATTAAATACCCGCTGACGATTGTGACCACGTTGTATGATGTGATGAGGACAATTTTCAATGACATATATTGATTGGCGAGGCATTTTTACAATTATCATTTTTGTTTGTTTTCTCGGGCGAGATCTAACGGGGATGGTCGCGGGGTTAAAGTAAATCGCCTTTTTTTAATAAATCTGTTCCCTTTTTCCTTTTTCTTCTCCTTTTCCAAAATAAATCTGTCCCCTTTTTCTGCAATTTAAGCGGTTTTGTTGAGGCTGGGCTAGATTGCGCGGGAACTGGCGACCAGGTGGAAGAATCTCTAATTAACAGTTGCCAGCTGACGTTAACTGTATTGTTGACAAATATAGCGATGAAGTGTAATACATCTCGCAGACAGTTTTCGGCGATTTTTTTGCCGGAGTTTTCAGACCTTTATTTCAGACATTTATTGGTACCTTACAGGTTATTTTCTGCACCAAAAAACAAGATTTAATAATCAGAAAATGTTCTGATAAGAGTACTTATTTGCGACCGGCGGAAGTGCCCTTGGGTACGGGCTGTGAGGTCCTGTTTGGGTTGCGGGATCTGTCCCCGCATTAGGCGGTGTTTTATGGACCTATCTCTCAATGAAGATGAATTGATGATTCAGGAAGTGGTGCGGGATTTTGCTCAGAATGAGCTTAAACCCAATGCCGCGACTTTAGATAAAGAGCATTGCATGGATCTCGGCAATCTTAAAAAGATGGCTGATCTGGGCTTTATGGGGATGAACATCCCGGAAAACTATGGCGGGTCCGAGGTTGGGGTTGTTCCGTATAGTCTCGGTATGATTGAGGTTGGCCGGGCCTGCGCGGCGACGGCGGTGACGATGTCGGTTACCAATATGGTGGCCGAAGTGATCTGTGCCTTTGGCAGTGAAGAGCAGAAAAGAAAATTTGTTTCTAAAATCTGCAATGGCGAATATTCTGCCGGCGCCTTTGGCCTGACTGAATCGATGGCCGGTTCCGATCCCGGAGCTATGCGAACCACCGCGGTTAAAGAGGGTGATCAGTATCGGCTTAACGGGAGTAAGATTTTTATCACCAGTGCTGAATATGCCGGGGTTTTCATTGTCTGGGCGGTGACCGACAAAGATGCGCCCCGGAGCCAGCGGATTAGTGCTTTTCTGGTGGAAAAGGGAACGCCTGGGTTCAGTATCGGTAAAGCGGAAGAGAAGATGGGCCAGCGGGGGTCGGCAACGAATGAGATTGTTTTTGAAGACTGCCTGATTCCGGCGGAAAACCTGCTCGGCGAAGAGGGTTTCGGGCTTAAAATCGCTTTTATGGCTCTTGATGGCGGCCGGATCGGGATTGCGTCGCTGGCTTTGGGCATTGGTCTTGAAGCAATCGATTATGCGAGTGAATACGCCAAAGAGCGGGAGCAGTTCGGTCGGCCGATCGCGACTTTCCAGGGTTTGCAATGGTGCTTTGCCGATACCTATACTGAACTTGAGGCCGCCCGGCTGCTGGTGATGCAGGCCGCCTTTTTGAAACAGCGGAAAAAGCCTTTTACGACTCAGGCTTCAATGGCTAAACTCTACGCTTCCGAGGCCGCCAATCGCGCCTGTTATCAGGCGGTTCAAGTGTTGGGCGGCAACGGTTATACGGCTGAATATCCGGTTGAAAGACTTTACCGTGATGTGCGGGTGACGACGATTTATGAAGGTACTTCCGAAATTCAGCGGCTGGTTATAGCCCAGCAGATTCTCGGACGTTTATAGATGTCTCGGACGTTTAAAGGTATATTGATTATTGCGGTGTTTTGGGTGAAAACGGGCTGGTAGCTTATCGTCCGCTTTGTGAAAGGAGATTCCATGTTTACAAAAGAGAGTGTTGCGAGAGTTGCGGAGCGTCATCAGGAGTGGAACAGACTTCTGGCCAAGAAGCTGGAAGAAGCCCCGGAGCGGTTTGAACGTTTCTCAACGGTCTCGGATGAAGAGATTAAAAATATCTATACTCCGGAAGATATCGAGAATCTTGATTATGAGAAAGATCTCGGCTTCCCCGGTCAGTTTCCTTATACGCGCGGGGTGCAGGCGAGTATGTATCGCGGCCGCCTCTGGACCATGCGTCAGTTTGCCGGAATGGGCGGGGCCGAAGAGAGCAATGCCCGTTTTCATTATCTGATGGATCACGGTGAAACCGGCTTGAGTACGGCTTTCGATATGCCGACATTGATGGGTTATGATTCCGACAGCCCGATGTCGTTGGGCGAGGTTGGTAAATGCGGGGTCGCGGTCGATACGATCGCCGATATGGATATCCTGTTTGCGGGTATTCCCATGGAAAAAGTTACAACCTCAATGACCATCAATCCGCCGGCGGCGATTATGCTGGCGATGTATATTGCCACGGCCGAGAAAAAAGGGGTAAGTCGCGATAAAATCGGCGGCACTATCCAGAATGATATGCTCAAAGAGTTTATCGCCCAGAAGACCTTTATGCTGCCGCCGGAGCCGTCAATGCGGATTATTACGGATACGGTGGAATTCTGCACCAAAGAAGTTCCGCGTTGGAACACAATCAGTATCAGCGGTTATCACATTCGCGAGGCCGGTTCAACCGCGGTGCAGGAGTTGGCGTTTACAATTGCCGATGGTATTGGTTACGTTCAGGCCTGTGTGGATCGCGGTTTGAATGTCGATGATTTCGCGCCGCGGCTTTCCTTCTTTTTCAATGCCCATGTTGATTTCTTTGAAGAGGTGGCCAAGTACCGGGCCGCCCGCCGGATGTGGGCCCGGATTATGCGCGATCGTTTCGGGGCCAAAAATCCGAAATCGATGCTGCTGCGCTTTCATACCCAGACTGCGGGCTGTTCCCTGACCGCCCAGCAGCCTTACAATAATGTCGTGCGAACCGCATTTCAGGCGCTATCTTCGGTCCTCGGCGGCACCCAGTCGCTACACACCAATTCACTTGATGAAACCCTCTCGCTGCCGACGGAACACGCCGTAATGATCGCTTTGCGGACCCAGCAGATTATTGGGGAAGAGATCGGGGTGACAAATACGATTGATCCGTTGGCCGGCTCTTATTTCGTTGAAGCTCTGACTGATGAAATGGAAGAGAAAGCACTGGCTTATATCAGTAAAATTGATGATATGGGCGGCATCTTAAAAGCGATTGATGTCGGTTTCCCGCAGAAAGAGATTGCCGATGCCGCCTTTAATTATCAGCGGCAGATTGATGAATGCGAAAAAACCATCGTCGGAGTCAACAAGTACCGGATGGATGAAACGATTAAGGTTGACCTTCTGACGATTGATCCGGCGGTTGAAAAACGTCAGTGTCAACGTCTGGCCAGGGTTAAAGCCGAGCGGGATTCCGCCAAAGTTGAAGCCTGTCTCAACGCGATTGAGACCGCGGCCCGGGGAAGCGACAACCTGATGCCGCATCTGATAGAAGCGGTCAAATCCTATGTTTCGCTTCAGGAAATCTGTGACTGCTGGCGCAAGGTTTACGGTCGTTACAGCGACCCCGGAATGTTTTAGTACCTTACAGGTTATTTTCTGTACCAAAAAACAAGATTTAATAATCAGAAAATGTTCTGATAAGAGTACTTATTTGCGACCAGCGGAAGTGCCCTTGGGGTACGGGCCGAAAGGCTCCGTTTGGGTTGCGGGATTTGTTCCCGCATTAGTACCTTACAGGTTATTTTCTTGTTTTAAAACAAGAAAATGTTCTGATAAGAGTAC
>WFRP01000238.1 GCA_015486505.1 Pseudomonadota bacterium
AATTCCCTGCTATTGTGGGTTACTAATGTTGCGTCATAAGCGCGAGCGACCGCCGCAATCAGCAGATCATTGGGGCCGATCAATTTGCCCTGGATCGCCAAATCTTCTCTTATCAATCCATACTCTTCGGCACAACGATCGTCAAAAGGCAGACTGACAAGGGGCGCAAAAAATTGTTGCAGGCGTTGTAAATTAGCGTCAACTCTTTGAGAGTGCCGGGCTCCATAAAGCAACTCCGCCTTAACAATACTGCATAAAGCGATCTTTGCCGGCGAGCGCCGGCGAAAATTTTGTTCAATTCCAGGGTGTCTGGCATTGAGCAGATGAATGCAGACATTACTGTCAAGTAACCACATTTACTCTAACCCCTCTCTTTTCTCATAGGCACCCGCTTCCGGGCGTTTAAGCGGGTCGCCTTCCCAGGAACCGAAAAGTTCAAAATAACCTTCAGGCCACTCTTCGGTGACTTCATTTTTTATGAGCCCGGCCAGATATTTAGAAACAGACAAACGGGCCTGTTTGGCTTTCTGCTTAAATTGAGCAGCGACATCATCAGGAACATAACAGTGCAGTTGCGCCATATAAACCTCCAAATATATTCTATGTATTTGTTTTCTAAGTTATAAGCCGCAGGTTTTGTTTTGTCAAGGATTAAATACTTGGAAATACCCGGTTTACAGCTTACGCCACGACAACCCGGGCAGCAACAATATGAAAGCATCTTTCGCCGGTTTTCAAGCGGAGGATGCTTTTATTATTATGCGGCAGGGAAAAATTAAACGCCGGCGGGATAGCAGAAGAAATGGCTGTGGGACCAAACTCAGGCTTTGAGAAAAAAACGGTGTCTGACCCCGATTTACGCCCACGATTTACGCTGATTTCAAGTTTGTCCCCGCAGCGGAACCGGACGCAGGAAATTTTGAGGTTAAAATTGTTTATTTTTTTGACATTTTCATAATTTTACCTTACTATCAAGATTAACAGGTAAGGAGGATAAAATGACGCAAACGATTAAACTGACCAGCAAAAGGCAGGTAACCTTCCCCGCGCAGCTCTGCCGTGAACTAGGTGTAAAGGCCGGTGAAGAACTGATTTTAGAGAAAAGAAAGATTGAAAATAAAGCCGCCTGGATCATAAAACCGAAAAAGGGTATCACGACAAAATGGTTTGGCGGATTAAACAGATACGCTCATAACCAGGATCATGATATGAAATCTATCAGAACCTCGATCGGAAAACACACAGTAAAGAGTTCAGAATGAAGGCAATTGGACTTGATACCTGTGTGGTTTTACGATTACTCGTGGGCGAACCCCAAGATCAGGCTCAAAGAGCCCTTGGATATTTAGAGGAGTGTTATTTTAACAATATAACTGTTTTCATCTCTGATATCGTTGTTGCCGAAACGTATCATGCTGTCTGCTACCATTACGATGTACCTGAAAAAAAGGCAGTAAAAATCTTATTGGAATTTCTATCATCACCGATGATCACTCCTTCAGGGCAGGCGCTGACCGTACTAAATGAATATAAGGGAACGGGAGCAGGATTTGTTGATCGCCTTATCCGAATGGATCTGCTTGACCATGCTCATGAAATTGTTACATTCGACAAAAATTTCGCCAAACTGCCCAGTGTTACAATACTCTGACATAGCAAGAGAAAATAGTGGCGCAAAAAAGGTGCAAAAAAGGCAAAAATGGGGAAGGCAAAAATGGAGGCAAAAATGGGGTCAGACCCCGTTTTACGCGCAAATAAGTACTCTTATCAGAACATTTTCTGGATATTAAATCTTGTTTTTTGGTGCAGAAAATAACCTGTAAGGTACTAATGCGGGAACAACTCCCGCAACCCAAACGAAGCCTTGCGCCCCGTACCCAGGGACACTTCCGCTGGCCCGCAAATAAGTACTCTTATCAGAACATTTTCTTGTTTTTACAGTTGAAAAAAGCTGTCGAAAAAAACAAGAAAATAACCTGTAAGGTACTAAATTCTTGACGTTTCGTAATCGAACGATTACACATATTGTATGTTCACTGTCAAAACTCTGCCTGAATTTGACTCTTGGCTTAATGGCCTGAAAGACCGTACGACCCGCCTCCGGTTGAGTCGCCGCCTTGACAAAGCTCAGCGCGGCAACCTTGGCGACGTTAAGTCGGTTAGTGACGGCGTATATGAAATGAGGGAGCACTTTGGCCCCGGCTGGCGAATGTACTACGCCAGGCGCGGAGACACCCTGATCGTAATGATCGGAGGCGGAGATAAGGGATCTCAAGAAGCTGATATCGCAAAAGCCAAACAACGCGAAACCACTCTGGAGGATTGAACCATGATTCGGAAAATACGTATTACTGATCTGCCTGAATTTGACATGGCCAGCCAACTAAAAAATGAAGAAGACATCGCCGCCTATGTGACCATGGTTATCGAGGAAGGCGACGACGCCGAGCTTGCTCATGCACTGGGTATCGCCGCCAAGGCACGGGGAATGAGCGAAATCGCGCAAGCCACAGGTCTTACCAGAGAGGCACTATACAAGGCGCTCAAGCCAAATGCCAAACCACGATTTGACACTATAAACCGAGTCTGTGCCGCCCTTGGCGTTCGCTTGGTGGCGCAACCTGTTCGCTCGCATTGAGTTAGTATATGCAGACATTACTGTCAAGTAACCACATTTACTCTAACTCCTCTCTTTTCTCATAGAGACCCGCTTCCGGGCGTTTAAGTGAAAAATTAATCGGAGCAAAAACGGGGTCAGACCCCGTTTCACCTACGTTTCACCTGCAGATCTGGTTTTGTCAAGGATTAAATACAAGGAAATACCCGGTTTACGCGCGCCGATTCGCAAGATCGCATTCAGAATTTACTAAGCTCAACAGATCCGCGGCACCAGATCGCCGGTCGGCTGATCGATGATCCGTTCTCCGCCGATTACGGTGTTGAGTATCACCTGTCCTGCGGCTGAATCTGAATCCTTGACCCGGCCGATAATGGCGGCGTTTTTCCCCAGAGGGTCGGAACGTAACAACTGTAAAGTTTTTTCGGCATCGGTAGCGGCACAGAAGATCAGCATCTTCCCCTCATTGGCAAGAAACAGCGGGTCAAGGCCGTAGATTTCAGCAAAGCCGCGGACATCTTCGCGAACCGGAATGGCTTTTTCCTCTATCAGCAGATGACTGTGGGCCTGTTCGGCAAGTTCGGCAAGAATCCCGCCGATACCGCCCCGGGTCGCGTCGCGCAGGCAGTGCAGTTCAATTGAATTTTTCCGCATTTTTTCAACTAGATGCGTCAGTGAGGCGGCATCAGAGATGATGCGCCTTTGCGCGAAACCCGCCTCCCGGGCCGTAATCACGGCGGCGCCGTGATCACCGATGGTGCCGTTTACGAGAATAGCGTCGCCCTTTTCAATCCGCTGCGGGCCCAACGGGGTATTTTGGTGAATTCCGATGCCGGCGGTATTGATATAAAGCCCGTCAGCCATACCTTTTGGTACAACCTTGGTATCGCCGGTGACAATCCGGACTCCGGCGGCGGCCGCCGCCGCCGCCATTGCCTTGACTATCTCTTCAAGCTGCCCTAAACTGAACCCCTCTTCGATAATATAGGCAGCGCTCAGGTAAAGCGGCCGCGCCCCGGACATCGCCAGATCATTGACCGTGCCGTGAACCGCGAGCGAGCCGATATTGCCGCCCGGGAAAAAGATCGGACTGACGACATAGCTGTCGGTCGTAAAGGCGAGGTTTTTCTGAGCCATCGTCAGCAGAGCGCTGTCATTAAGCGGTTCCAGTGCTGCATTGCGGAAATGTTTCAGAAAGAGGTTGTGGACCAGATCCGTGGTCAAGCGACCGCCGCCGCCGTGACCCAGCATAATCAAATCGTTCATAAGACAAAATCCTGTATGTAACTATTCAGCCGAATCCGGGGTCGGGCGCGGTTCTTCTCCGCTCGGCGTTAAGATTTCTGTTTTTCCTTTAAGCTCGCTGCGCCCGCCTTGCAAAACTCGCTTACGCTCAAACAGTTGCAATGCTGATGGGCTCCCGCTCGCTTCCGAAAAACAACGAAATCGTTTCCGCAACCGCTTACGAAAAACCACCCCCGCCCCCTCCGGAAGGTGGGGGGGTAAATTTTGGCTGAATAGTTACTCCTGTATTAAAAATCAGTGCCTTACCGGTTATTTTCTTGCTTAAATAATGAAAATGTCCGACAAGGGCACTTATTTGCGCCCAACGGAAGTGCCCTTGGGGTGCGCCCAACGGAAGTGCCCTTGGGGTGCGCCCAACGGAAGTGCCCTTGGGGTGCGACCAGCGGAAGCACCCCTGGGTACGGGCCGAAAAGGCACGATTTGGGTTGCGGGATTTGTTCCCGCATTGGATAACAATTTCAGCCAAATTTCATCGCCCCTCTTTCAGGAAAGGGCGGAGCCGGCTCTTATCAGTATCAAGTTTATATCAGGTTTATACTATGGCCGCGGTTTATTGTCCAGCGCCCGGTAAAAACAAATTTAAACTTGCTCCGGTTTGATGCCGCTGTTTATGTCACGACCTTTACCGACCCTTCCCTATCCTCCCCTATCCTTATCGTCTTCATAAATACTTCATAATAAAACTGCTAATGCGGGAACAGCTCCCGCAACCCAAACAGGGCTTTGCGGCCCGCAAATAAGTACTCTTATCAGAACATTTTCTTGTTTTAAAACAAGAAAATAACCTGTAAGGCACTAATGCGGGAACAACTCCCGCAACCCAAACGGAGCCTTGCGGCCCGCAAATAAGTACTCTTATCAGAACATTTTCTGATTATTAAATCTTGTTTTTTGGTGCAGAAAATGACCTGTAAGGTACTAAATAGCAGCAATCAGGTAAATAAATCGATAAATCAGAATCGCGCCCGGTGTTTTTTACGACACCATCAACCTGCAAAACCATCAACCCGCAAAAAAAATGAAAAAAATTAAATTCTTCAGCACAAGCCGCTATCAGATTATTTTTCTCTTTGCCGCGATCAGCCTTTTGGGCTTTACGCTGCTGAGAACCTTTTTATTGATTTCCAACTGGTCGGAAATTGATACATTTAAGTCGATTATTTATATTTATGGTGTCGGTTTTGTCTTTGATCTGAGCTTTATCGCTTATTTCAGCCTTTTTTTCGCGTTCCTCCTCCTGATTACGCCGCAGCGGCTTTTCCAGAGCCGCTTTAACCGAACAATATTAACTCCCGGCCTGGCTTTTCTGCTCTTGTATGGATTTTACTTCACCCTGCTGGCCGAGGGCCTTTTCTGGGATGAGTTTCACACCCGCTTTAATTTTATCGCGATTGACTATCTTATTTATTGCCACGAAGTAACCCATAACATCTATGAATCATATCCCCTGTTTACCCTTCTGACCGCGATTCTGGGCGCGACCGCCGCCACTTTTCATTTTATCAGAAAACCATTAGCCCGCTTTCTTGCGACCGCCGAACCGCTCCGCCGCCGGGCCCTTTTCACCGGCGCTCTGGTTGCGGCCGCCGCTATCGCTTATTTCCTGGTCGGGCAGCCGTTAAAAGAGCTCTCATCCAATAATTACTGCAATGAGATGGCAGCTAACGGCCCCTATCAGTTTGTTGCCGCCTTTCGTAATAATAATCTTGATTATCACTCCTTCTATGCCCTGGGAGATGATCAGCTGCTTTCGCGAAAACTTAAACAGATGGTTTTCCAGAAAAACGCCAGGCCTTTACAAAACAATAAACTCTACAACCTTGAACGGCGAACGCTAAACCCGGGCCCGGAAAAGAAATTAAACGTTTTTCTGATAACGGTTGAAAGTTTAAGCGGCAGCTATCTGAGCCGCTTCGGCAAAACCCGGGATATAACCCCATTCCTCGATCAATGGTTCAAACAGGGCCTGCTCTTTACCAATTTCTACGCCACCGGCACCCGCACCACCCGGGCTCTCGAAGCTATAACTTTATCGCTGCCGCCGACCCCGGGCCGCTCCCTGGTGAAACGGCCGGACGGCCCGAAACTTTTCGCCCTGGGCGAAATCTTTACAAAACACGGCTATGATGTCGCTTTTATCTACGGCGGCCGCGGTTTTTTTGAAAATATGAACAGCTTTTTTTCCAGCTACGGCTATCGCTGTGTCGATCAAACCGATTTCACCAGGACTGAAACCACATTCAGCAACGCCTGGGGCGTCTGTGACGGCGATCTTTACAATAAGGCAATGTCTGAAGCTGACCGTGATTTTTCTCAACACCGGCCTTTCTTCTTCCATCTGATGACCACCAGCAACCATCGGCCTTACACCTACCCGGAAGGGAAAATTGATATCCCTTCCGGCCATAACCGGGCGGGAGCCGTTAAATATACTGATTTTGCTTTTAAAGAATTTATCACTCAGGCAAAACTTAAGCCCTGGTTTCGCGACACCCTGTTTGTTATCGTTGCCGATCATTGCGCCCACAGCGCCGGCAAAGCCGGATTGCCGGTGGCAAAATACCATATCCCGCTTTTCATCTACGCCCCTTTCCATATTAAACCGGGCGAGAACAATAAACTCGCCAGCCAGATTGATATCGGCCCCACCCTTTTGGGCCTGCTCAATTTCTCCTACGAAAGTCCTTTCTTCGGCCAGGATATTCTCCGGCCTGATTTTAAACCACGGGCACTGATTGCCAACTATATAAAACTGGGGCTGCTCAAAGATGACTCGTTGCTGGTTCTGGCCCCCCGGCAGAAAATCAGCCGCCAGCCGAAACCCTACGATAAAACTTTCAGCATCAACCCCGACAACCCGCTGGTTCAGGATTGCCAGGCATTTTATCAGGGGGCTGATTATATCATTGCCGAAGCTAAAACCCGGCAGAGAAAGTGAGAAATATAGAAGGGAAAGATAATAAAATACTTCGAGACTCAATATTCCCGGTTCGACATTCGACATTCGACATTCCCTGATCTCCGCAAATACCCATAAGTCAAGCCTGCCCCCAAGTCTTTCCCCAAGTCTTTAAATGCCAAATTCTTCTTTGAATTCTTTTTTTAAAAAGTGTAGTATGAATTTATCAATGCTCGATTTATGCGGAACAAGAGGAAATATGAGAACTGATTTTTTACCATTTTCGAAACCGTCGATCAGTGAAGCTGAAATCGCGGCGGTGGCCGAGGTTTTGCGCTCCGGCTGGATTACGACCGGGCCGAATTGCAGCGCTTTTGAAGAGGATTTCCAAAATTACTGCCGCGCCGCCGGGGCCGTCGCTTTAAGCTCGGCGACAGCGGGGATGCATCTGGCCCTGAAAGCCTACGGGATCGGCCCGGGCGACGAGGTAATTACCCCCTCTCTGACCTGGGTTTCGACGGTTAATCTTATTACTTTAGCCGGAGCCACACCGGTTTTTGCTGATATTGACAAAGATACGCTGATGGTTTCGGCTGATACCGTAAGCCCCCTGCTCAGCGCCCGCACCAAACTTATTATCCCGGTTCATTTCGCCGGGGCCGCGCTTGAGCTTGACCCTTTGCGCGAACTGGCATCAGAAAACGGTATCCCGCTGCTCGAAGATGCCGCTCATGCCGCCGGTACTGAATACAGGGGTAAAAAAATCGGGGCTTCGGGGAGCGCGATTTTCTCTTTTCATCCGATAAAGAATATGACCTGCGGCGAAGGCGGTATGTTCTTAGCTGATGATGCCGGCTTGCTGGAGCAGATACGCCGGCTTAAATTCCACGGTCTCGGCGTTGATGCCTTCGACCGTAACGTTCAGGGCCGGGCCCCGCAGGCGGAAGTTCTCGAGCCGGGCTATAAATACAATCTCACCGACATTGCCGCAGTCCTCGGCCGCGGACAACTGGCCCGGCTCGATAGTTTCATCGAAAGACGTACGCTTCTCGCCGAACATTATTTGGAGCTGCTGGCTGAGATTGATGAAATAGCCCCGCTGCGGCCGCCCGCATATCCCCAGCGTCATGCCTGGCATCTTTTCATTGTCCGGCTCAAAAACGCGAAAAATGCCGCCGAGCGCCAGGATTTTATGGAAGCCTTAAAAAAACGCAATATCGGCACCGGCCTCCATTTCAAAGCTGTTCATGAACAGAAATTCTATCGCGAAACCTTAAAACTTAAACCCGGCTTCCTGCCCGCAACCGAATGGAATTCAGCCCGGATCTGCTCGCTGCCGCTGTTTCCCGATATGGAGCTTGGCGATGTCGATGACGTTATCAACGCGATCAAAGAGGTATTGGTATGAAAAACCCCGAAATAACTCTTGACGAAACCCCACTTGACGAAACCCCACCGGAGCTTTCCATTGTCGTTCCGGTTTTCAATGAAAAAGAGTGTCTCCCGGATTTAATTGAGCGGACCCTGGACGCGGCCCGTCAATGTCGGCGGTCGTTTGAATTTATCCTGGTCGATGATGGCAGTCATGATGGTTCGCAGGCGATGATTCTTGAAGCCGCCGAACTTTACCCGGATGAGGTGGTCGCGGTTATCTTAAACCGCAATTACGGCCAGCATGCCGCGGTTTTTGCCGGGCTCGAACAGACCCGGGGCGAAATCGTCATCACTCTCGATGCCGATTTGCAGAACCCGCCGGAGGAAATTCCCAATCTGGTGCGCGAGATGGATAAAGGGGTCGATGTCGTCGGCACGGTGCGCCAGAACCGGCAGGATACTTTTTTCCGGCGCACGGCCTCAGCTTTAGTCAACCGCATGGTTCAGAAAGCGACCGGCGTGATGATGCAGGATTACGGCTGTATGCTCAGAGCCTACCGGCGCTCGATTGTGCTGGCGATGCTTAAGTGCTGCGAGCGCTCGACTTTCATTCCGATTTTAGCCAACAGCTTTGCCGGCAGTACCGCGGAAATTCCGGTTGAACACGCCTCGCGGGAACTCGGGGAATCGAAATACAGTGTGCTTAAACTTATCTCCCTCCAGTTTGACCTTTTAACCTCAATGTCAACCTTCCCCTTGCGCCTGCTCTCATTTTTAGGAACGATTATCGCTTTAAGCGGCATCGGTTTCGGCATCCTGCTGCTGATGCTGCGCTTTGCTTTCGGCGCGCTGTGGGCCGCCAACGGCGTCTTTACCCTGTTTGCGATTCTTTTTGTCTTCATCGGAGCCCAGTTTATCGGCTTAGGCCTGCTCGGTGAATATATCGGCCGCATCTATCACGATGTCCGCTCCCGGCCCCGTTTTTTTATTCAGGAAGTCCGCGGCGCCGGTAAAAAACTCGACAAAAACTGAGAGAGATGCTATCAGGCGTGCGTTAATTTATGACAAAATCCGTTACTCAAGCGGCAATAAATATTACTCTTTTTAAGGAAACCAGATGAAAGCAATCGTTTTTGCCTATCATAATATCGGCTGTGCCGGTCTTAAAGCTCTGCTTGAACAGGGTTTCGAGGTTACGGCCGTCATCACCCATGAGGACGACCCACAGGAAAATATCTGGTTTGCTGCGGTCGCGGAGCTTGCGGCAAGTCACAATATCCCGGTTTACGCGCCCCAGGATATCAACCACCCCCTCTGGGTCGAACGGCTGCGTGAATTTAACGCGGAAATCATTTTCTCTTTCTACTACCGAAATCTGCTCGGCCGGGAGATTCTTGCTCTGGCCCCGGCCGGAGCCTTTAACCTGCACGGCTCGCTGCTGCCTCGTTACCGCGGCCGCTGTCCGGTCAACTGGGTTCTGGTCAACGGTGAGACCGAAACCGGCGTCACCCTGCACTTGATGACCGAAAAACCCGATGCCGGCGATATTATCGCCCAGGAATCATTAGAGATTGCCGCTGAGGATACGGCTTTAAGCCTGCATCATAAACTTACCGAAGCCGCGACCAGACTGCTTGAAAATATCCTGCCGGAAATCAAAACCGGAACCTTGCGGAAAAAGCCACAGGACGAAAACGCCGCCAGCTATTTCGGCGGCCGCAAACCGGCTGACGGGGAGATCGACTGGCAGCGCTCCTCAGCTCAAATTCATAATCTGGTCCGGGCTGTAACCCGGCCCTACCCCGGAGCCTTCTCCCATCTCGGCAACCGCAAATGTCTGTTCTGGCAGGTTGCGGAGGTTGAGCAGAAGAGCCCGGCCATTGCCGGGACGGTCATCACCAGCGACCCGCTGGTAATCGCCTGCGGCCAGGGGGCCTTAAAGGTTGATTTCGGCCAGACTGCTGATGGCATTTATATGAGCGGTTCGCAATTGGCGCGGGAGCTTAACCTGGCGCCGGGTATGCGCTTTTATAATCCCGACAAAATGATTTTTGAGAAAAAAGCGAAAACCAAGGTCCTGATTCTCGGCGTCAACGGCTTTATCGGCAACCATTTAAGTGAAAAACTTCTCGAAAATGGTAATTACGAAGTCTATGGCATGGATCTGCAGACAAGTACAATCAGCCATCTGCTTGACAATCCCGATTTTCACTTTAAAGAGGGCGATATCTCGATTATGCACGAGTGGATTGAGTATCATGTGCGCAAATGTGATATCATTCTGCCGCTGGTCGCGATTGCAACCCCGATTGAGTATGTCCGCAACCCCTTACGGGTGTTTGAGCTTGATTTTGAAGAAAATCTGCGCATCGTCCGCTACTGTGCCAAATACAATAAACGCCTGATTTTCCCTTCAACCTCGGAAGTCTACGGTATGTGTCAGGACGCTGAATTCGATGAGCATAATTCTAATCTGGTCTTAGGCCCGATTCATAAACAGCGCTGGATCTACTCCTGCAGCAAACAGATGCTTGATCGGGTAATCTGGGCCTACGGCTCCACCCGGGGGCTTAAATTTTCGCTTTTCCGGCCCTTCAACTGGGTCGGGCCCAAACTTGACTCTTTAAATTCGGCCCGGATCGGCAGCTCCCGGGTGATCACCCAGTTCATTCTCAATCTGGTCGAGGGTACTCCAATCCGCCTGGTTGACGGCGGCGCCCAGAAGCGCTGTTTTACCGACATCAAGGACGGTATCGACTGCCTTTTTCGCATAATTGAAAATCCGCAGGGGCTCTGCGACAGTCAGATTTTCAACATCGGCAATCCCGAGCATGAATACAGCATGCGTGAATTAGCTGAAATTTTGATCGAAAAATTCACAATCCACCCCTTACGCTCCCACTTTCCGCCATTAGCCGGGATTCAGGAGATTGAGGCCAAAGCTTTTTACGGCTCCGGCTATCAGGACGTTCAACACCGCCGTCCGGCAATTGAGCAGGCCCGACAGCGGCTGGGCTGGACGCCAAAAGTCGCGTTTGCCGATTCAGTCGCTCAGACCCTGGACTATTTTCTCCGGGACACCGTCAAAAAGCAGGAAGATCGCTAATGACTGAGCTAGGCC
>WFRP01000239.1 GCA_015486505.1 Pseudomonadota bacterium
TAGGGATATGGATATTGGCGGATGGGTGAAAAATACCGCTTGGTTACGGCTTGACAACTATATTTTCAGAAAATGGCTTCTTCTCTTTGTTGTTGCCTTTTTCCTTTTGCCGGGCACCGCTTTTTCGCGGCAAAACAGCGCCCGGGTGACGCTTTCACCGGCAGAACGGCAGTGGCTGCAGGAGCATTCCCCGATAACCCTGGGCACTATGCCGATACCGCCGCTTATTATGCAAAATCAGGACGGCAGTTTAACCGGCGCCCTGGTTGAACTGCATGACTTGTTGAACCGAAGGCTGGGGACCGACATCAGGCTGAAAATCCCCGGCCCCCCGGTTGAGATCCATAAACTGGCTGAACAACGTGCCCTTGACGGCCTCTTTCCCACGATCCTGCCTCGGGAAAAAGGGCGGCTTGACTCTTTCAAATTCAGCCGGGCGATTGCCACTACCTATACCTATTTGTATTGCCGCCTGGAAGATCGTTGTGTGGTCAACTCGCTGGATGATTTGCGGGGCAAAAAGGTCGGGGTTCTTGTCGGCTATTATTATATTCTGGAATTACTGCAAAAATATCCGGATATTTCGGTGGTGCAGTTCCCAAATCCGGAGGAGTTGTTGGACGCCCTGCTTGAAGGCCGGGTTGATGCCGTGATCGGCAATGTCGATGTTCAGCAGGCGGCGGTTCAGAGGACGATCCAGATCAAAATCGTCCATGTCATCAAAGGCGACACCCATAATATCTGCTATTCCATTCGCAAAGACTGGCCGGAGCTGGTTCGCATTATCAATAAGGGGCTGGCTGCCATCAGCCGGGAAGAACGCAACGCTGTCCTTGCCAAATGGTTGATCAGAGAACCGCAGGGAAAAATCCCGGTGGCGACCGCATTCACCCGGCAGGAAAAAGCCTGGCTGCAAAGGCATCCGCTTATCCGGGTGGCAAGTGATGCTCAATGGGCCCCTATGGAATATGTCGATAAGGACGGAAACTACTGCGGCATTGCCATCGATTACCTGAAAATCATCGAAAAAAGGCTCGGCGTCCGCCTGGAGATTGCGCCCGCACAGCCCTGGCATCAGCTTGTCGAAAAGGCCAAAAGAAAGGAGATCGATATGTTCTCCTGCGTCGCCCGGACCCCGGAACGGAGCCGCTACCTCTCCTTTACCGCTCCCTATATTAGCTCGCCTATCGTTATTTTCAGCCGCATGGATCGAAGTTTCATTGGTAACCTGGACAATTTGAAACATAAAAAAGTTGCCGTGGTGCAGGGCTACGCCATTCAAGAAATCCTGCGCAACGCATACCCGGAACTTGATATCGTGGCAGCGGCAGACATCGAAGAGGCGCTGCGTCTTGTCGATACCGGTGAGGTTGTCGCTTACGTGGGCAACCTGTTGGTCACCAGCCACTATATTGCCAAAGACAATTATCGCAGCATAAAGGTGGCGGGTGAGACGCCCTATAAATTTTCTCTGGCCATGGCCGTCAGAAATGACTGGCCCGAGTTTGCCGTAATTCTGCAGAAGGCATTAGCCGGCATCAGCCGGATGGAGCGCGATGAAATTTATCAAAAATGGCTCTCCATCAATTATAAACAGGGGCTTGATTACGCCCTGATCTGGAAAATCATCGTCGTTGCCTGCCTGGTACTGGCCTTCTTTGTCTTCTGGAACCGGAAACTGAACAGCGAAGTCAAAAAACGGACCTGCGCCCTGGCTGAAAGTGAGCAGAAGTATCGTGATATTTATTTTAACTCCCAGGTGGGGATGCTGCGGACAGCCATTGGCGACGGCAGGATTCTGGAATGTAACGACAAAGCCGCGAAAATGCTCGGCTACGGGAGCCGTGAAGAGTGTATGGCTGACTGGGTCGCCTCGGAGCGTTATATAAATCGGGAACTACGGAAGCAAAGAGTTGAAACTATCAAGGAGAAGAATAAGCTTGAAAATTATCTATTTCAGGTCACCCGCAAGGATAACACGTCTATCTGGGTGGAGTGTACCACCATCCTCTACCGGGAACAGGGATTTTACGAGACTGTTATAGTTGAGGTCACGGCCCGAAAACTGGCGGAATACGAACGGCAAAAGGACAAGGAGAGGCTGGAGGCCCGGATTCGCATTCAGGAAAACAGCAATTTGCCGGAAAATGAGTTGTTGGATTTTGCCCTTGAAGAGGCGGTGCGTCTGACCGACAGCCAATGCGGCTATTTTCATTTCGTTGCGGACGGGCAGATCGCGCTCCACTCATGGTTCAAGGAAACGCTGCAGGCCTGTACCGTTGAGAAAACGTCGCACTACCCGATTGAAAGTGCTGGAGTCTGGGCGGACAGTATCCGGCTGAAAAAGCCGGTTATCCATAACGATTATCCGAATCTTCCGGATAAAAAAGGCTATCCCGAGGGCCATTTTACCATCAACCGGCATATGAGTATGCCGGTGGTTGATTCAGGAAAAATCGTTGCCGTACTCGGTGTCGGCAACAAGGTTGAGCCTTACAGCGATGTTGACCAGCGTCAGCTTGAGCTCTATCTCTCCTACACCTGGGAGATAGTCAAGCAGAAACGGCACGAAGAGGAGAATCACCAGGTGGAAGGCCGCCTTAAACAGGCCCAGAAGATGGAGGCCATCGGCACCCTGGCCGGGGGGATCGCCCACGACTTCAATAATATTTTAGGCGTCATCCTGGGCTATACGGAAATGGCGCACGAGGACGCTCCGCCGGGAAGCGAACTCGAAAAAGACCTTGAAAAAGTTTTGGCTGCGTCCCACCGGGCAAGGGATCTTGTCAGGCAGATCCTTGCCTTCAGCCGGCAGGCAAATGTCGAGCGGATGCCGATGAAGATTCAGCCCCTGGTCAAGGAGGGGCTGAAGATGCTGCGCGCCTCCATCCCCACAACCATCAGCATTACCGCAAATATCGATCCTCAGGCCGGGGTCATCCTCGCCGATCCGACCCAGATCCACCAGATTTTGATAAACCTGTGCACCAACGCCTACCATGCCATGGAAAGTAGCGGCGGCGAGCTTTCGGTTTCTCTGCAGCCGGCAAAAGTGAGCGCGGATCAGCAGGAGGCCCTGGGCCTTGCGCCCGGCAATTACATCAAACTGGCGGTTTCCGACACCGGTGTCGGCATCGGCCCCGACGTAATCGGTAAAATCTTTGATCCCTATTTTACCACCAAGGAAGTCAGCAAAGGCACGGGCATGGGCCTTGCTATTATTCATGGCATCATGCAGGAGTATGGCGGCGCCATCACCGTCAGCAGCAAAATGGGTGAAGGGACGACTTTTGAAGCGTATTTCCCTGAAGTGGAAAGAGAGACCGCGGCCGACGAACCGGCCGACGATGAAACCCCTAAAGGCAGAGAACGGATACTCTTTGTTGATGATGAGAAATTGTTGGCGGATATGGGCAAGGAGATGCTGGAGCGGCTTGGTTATCAGGTAACTGTCAGGAGAAGCGGTGTTGAGGCCCTGGCCGTCTTCCAGAACGGGCCGGAAGCATTCGATCTGGTTATCACCGACCAGACCATGCCCTTAATGACCGGTTCCGATCTCGCCCGGCGGATGCTGCAGATCCGGCCGGATATCCCCATTATCCTCTGCACCGGCTACAGCAACCTGATTGACGAGGTCTCGGCAAAAGCCATCGGCATCCGGGAGTTCACCTTAAAACCCCTGACAATGGAGACTATCGCCACGCTGATCCGGCAGGTGCTGGAGTGAAATTTTCTTCAGGTTGTGCCCTGTCCTTTCTCCGTTGAGTGATGGGTGAAATATTATTGCTTTATCCGCCGGTGGCCAAACCCTCGGAGCCGCCAGCCGGAATTGCGAAGCTGGCCGGGGCGCTGCGCTGCCACGGGGTTGACTGTGTGACGGTGGATCTCAACCTTGAGGGGCTGGATTATATTCTGCGGCAGCCGGCGGCGGTTAATGACACCTGGAGCCGGCGCGCTTTTCGCCAGGTTGATAAAAATCGGGCCGGGTTATCAAATCCGGTAACGTATCAGAATTTCGACCGCTATAAGCGGGCGGTCGCCGATCTAAACCGGGTGCTGGCGGTGGCGGGCCGGGAATATGATCTTGAACTCTCCCTGGCCAACTACAGCGACAAGCGGCGGTCGCCGCTGCGCAGTCAGGATCTGCTGCGGGCGGTTGCGGCGCCTGAGAAAAACATCTATTATCCGTTTTTCAGTCAGCGGCTGACCGAACTGATTGAAAGTCGCAAACCTTCCTGTATCGGTTTTTCGCTTAACTATTTAAGTCAGGCGCTGCCGACTTTCGCTATGATCGGTTTCTGCCGGCAGCGTTTCCCGGAACTTGCAATTATTGTCGGCGGCGGTCTGGTTACTTCCTGGGTTTCGCGGCCCGGTTGGCGTGATCCTTTTTGCGGATTGATCGATCATCTGTCGGCCGGGCCGGGCGCGGAAAGTTTGCTGACTTTGCTCGGGAGAAAACCGGAAAACCTAAATTCTGCCCCCGATTACAGCGATTTTTCGCCATTGCAATATCTGGCGCCTGGCCGGATTCTGCCCTATGCCGCATCCTCAGGCTGCTATTGGAATCGCTGCTCTTTCTGTCCCGAGAAAGCCGAAGGGAATCGTTACCAGCAGATAAAGCCGCAGGTTGTGATCGAAGAACTTGATAAGCTCTTAACTGAAAACCACTACGATCTGATTCATTTTCTCGATAATGCCTTAAGCCCGGCTCTGCTGCGGCAGCTGGCGGCATCCGCACTTAAAACTAATTGGTATGGATTTACGCGGATAGAGAAAATCCTGCTCGATCCCGATTTTTGTTTAGCTTTGCGGCGCTCCGGCTGTGTGATGCTGAAACTGGGGCTTGAATCGGGAAATCGTGAAGTTCTGACGGCGATGGCGAAGGGGATTGTTCTGGATGAGGTTTCTCAGGTGCTTTTCAACCTGAAAGCGGCCGGAATCGCCACCTATGTCTACCTGCTGTTCGGCACTCCGGCGGAATCTTTGGCAAAGGCCCGGCAAACCCTGGAATTTACGGCGGCCCACCACCGGGAGATAACTTTTCTTAATCTCGCAATCTTCAATCTGCCGCTCTACAGTGCCGAGAGTCGCGAGCTTAAAGTGCGTAATTTTTATGCCGGAGATCTTTCCCTCTACGGTGACTTTATCCATCCCCAGGGCTGGCAGCGGCAGGATGTCCGCCGGTTTCTGGAACAGGAATTTAAGCGCAACCCTGAAATTGCCGCTATAATCAAACGTGACCCGCCGATTTTCACCTCAAACCACGCCCCGTTTTTACTTGACATATAAAATTCCGACTGCTAACAATATTTTTATATGTAGATATATGTATCAGTAAATCATAATAAGAGTGGAGGTTCGCGATGCTTAGAGTTAAATCAAGATTTAGGCTTATTTTTTTGATCTTGGCTTGCTGTGGCATTTTACTGTTGGCAATGAACGCATTTGCCCGCGAACGGGTTTCCTGGGCTCAGTTGCCGTATTATCTTGAGAGTCAGGGGGTTATCCTTAAAGACCTTCCTTTATGTGATTGCCCCGAGGGTCTTAATCAGAACTCTCCCTCACACCATGTCGTTCAGATTATCGGTAATACCAGGTATGAATGGAAGGAGTACGAATTTATAAATGATGTCGGTAAAACCCAGATTGCAGTTCAAATGCTGCGGCCGGAAAAGAGATGGTTAAGTGCGGCTGAGGCCCGGGTTCTGTTGTCAGCTTCGACGGGGATGCCGGTGAAAAAATCTCGCGTTCGAGAGGGTGCGTTGGAAACTACACCGATTCCGGAAGAACCACTCGAGGGCCTGATGCGGGGGCGGAGCGGTTCCCGTACAGCCACCAAGATAGATGATTTCCGGGCCAAAGTTGCGCTCTCCGCGATGACCGATTTGCCTTTTCTGTCGACAGTATTTCTTGAGATGACCTTTAAGGGAGATAGTTTTCGCGGCAGTGGATTTTTGATTGCTCCAAATTGTGTTTTGACGGCCGGCCATAATGTTTACGAAGCCGACCTTAGCGGTCTGGGGAATGGTTACTGGGCAGATGATGTAACTGTAGTTCCGGGTTTATATGAAGCCGCTAATGGGGTTGATCTGGTGAAGCCGTACGGGCAGCAGACGATTGTAGATGACCTGAATACCAATACTGTTTTTAAGAATGATACAAATGATTTGAGTGAATATGATTACGGGGCCATTATCCTGGATCGACCTTTTCCGGGGATTGATACATTTATGCCCCTCGAGTTTGACAATTTGCCGGATACGGTTATCACAGTGGGTTATCCCGGGCATCCGTATGGTATGGAAGATTCCTATGATATGTGGTTCTCTTTTGCCCGCGTTCTCGGTACCCGGGGAGAACACAATCGTATTATAAATTTTGCCGGATATGTTTCGAGTGGTAACAGCGGCGGACCTATAGCCTATTACAATGATGCGGTTAAAGGGTATCGCCTGATAGGTGTTGTTACCTGGGAGGATGCTCAATATGACAGCGGGGTACGGTTTACCAGTAGCAACCATGATATAATTATGTCCTGGTTGCAGGAGGGATCTCCGGACTATGATTATGAGCATGACTATTATGTTCCCTATTATCTGAGCGGCAGCGGGGTCTGGACCGGGTTGGCTCTGGCTAATCATAATAGCGGTGAGAACCATATTCTGGTTCAATATTTTACGGCTCAGGGGCGCACAGCCGGGGGCAGCTCTTTGACCTTGGCGGCCAATGCTCAAAAAGCTTTTCCGTGTACTCCTGATGGTTCTGATTCGACTGGTTGGATCAAGGTTTCAGCGACGCTGCCGGTTTATGGCCTGGCGCTGGTTGGTGATAGTTCTCCGTCAACTATGTTTGATATGGATCTGCAGGGGAGTTTGCACAAAAAATTCATTTTTCCACATCTTGCTGCAGATGGTAAAGATTGGAAATCTAAAGCCATGCTGTGCAATCCCGGGGAAAATATTGCCCGGGTCACTTTTACTTATTATTCTGAAGATGGCGCTACTGCGGTAGAAAAATCAGTCGAGGTTGCAAAGCACGGGAATGCAGATGTTGATTTGAAAGCGTTGTTTGTTCAGAATTTGAATAATGGACATATTTTAGTTCAGTCAACCCAGCCGCTGGCGGCTTTCCTGCTTTATGACAGCAGTGTTTATGGTCATAATAACTGGAAAGCCGGCTTGAGTGCGACGCCGCTGGATTGATTTTATTGGTTAGGTTTTCGGGTCGGCCGGTGCCGGCTAAAAAATGCCGCTGCGGTTGAACCGGAGCGGCATTTTTTTAACCTTTAAGCAGTTTTACTTTGCAATGCCGCTGCCGGGGGCCGTCGAGTTCGACGAAATAGATGCCCTGCCAGGTGCCGAGAACCATTTGTCCGTTGACTACCGGAATGCTTAATGAGCAGCCGATCAGGGTGCTTAAGATATGGGCGTCGGAGTTGCCTTCAAGGTGGCGGTAGCCGTCGCCTTCCGGCACCAGTTGACGGAATTTTTTAAGCATATCCCGGGTAACATCGGGGTCGGCATTCTCATTGATGGTTACGGCGGCCGTGGTATGAGTGATGAAAATTACACAGAGACCGTTAACTAACTTGCCGGAGGCGATGTCATCAGCAACTATTTGCGTAATATCAAGCATCTCCTGGCGTTTATGAGTGGTAATTTTATGGTCAAAAATCATTTTGCCTTACTCAACTTTCTGACTTGTTATAGCTGTTTTTTTGTAACTATTCAGCCGAATCCGGGGTCGGGCGCGGTTCTTCTCCGCTCGGCGTTAAGATTTCTGTTTTTCCTTTAAGCTCGCTGCGCCCGCCTTGCAAAACTCGCTTACGCTCAAACAGTTGCAATGCTAATGGGCTCCCGCTCGCTTCCGAAAAACAACGAAATCGTTTCCGCAACCGCTTACGAAAA
>WFRP01000240.1 GCA_015486505.1 Pseudomonadota bacterium
CCCAATAACATAGGAGATGGGCTTTCAGCCCCTGCCTTCGGCAATATTCAGCCTGGCTCAGATTGCTTTCTTTCCAGGCTTTAATATGAGTCTGCCAGAATTTACGTTTTCGCTGGATCTCTGATTCCGGAACTGCAGTTTTCATTGACACAATGTACCTCCTCAAAATTGATTTGGCGCTTTCTATCATGTCACGCTAACAAAAAAAAGATGCGGTTAATAGGACGCTTACCATAGACGAGACGATACCCGCTAGCTTTAAGCTTGATTTTGTAATGATTCTCAAAGCCTGAGAATCTGCTGCTGGGAATATGAGGTGAAATCAAACGTTCTTTAAGTTTTTTCTTGAACTGGCCTTGGATGGAACTATCAAGTTTATTCCATTCTTTGAGGGCGGAGGGTAGGAATTTCAGTTTATAGATCATCTAAAGAAACTTTTATTGCCAATTTTTTTTCATGTTGACGTTCTTTGACAATCAATCCCAGTTGATGGTCTTCGATTTTTTCTAGTAGTGCCTCATAAGTGCCGGCCGGGATCAGGTATGCAGTTGGTTTGTTGTGATTGAGGATTGCAATTGGTTCTCCTTGAGATTGTTCAATCAATGCTGATGGATTTTTCTTCAATTCCGATATGCTGGCAGAACAACTCGCCAATACAGATTCCATAACACCTCCTTTCAGGGTTAAAATATGACCTTATTATAGACCTTATTAAGGGTCTTGGCAAGTTTGTTATAGTTTCTGCCCACACCCCAGGCCCTTGACTTCGTAGCCGGCGGCGAAGCTGAATCAGGGCCGCGTCCGGTAAATTTAGATCAGGAAGGAGCGGGCTTAGGCTTCGCCCCTCTTGGAGTTAATAGTTAATTGGGGTCAGAGTAAAATTAAATTCAAATCGAGAAGGTGCGAGCTTAGGCTTCGCCCCTCTTTACCGGTGCCCGGCTTTACATGTCGCTGGGGAACACAAATGTCAAGCCCGGCACCACTCCTTGGTTGTTACGTAACACTCCTTGCAAGTTAATTGGCACGGAAGAAGCCGAAGAGTTGATTGGGGGGTCAATTAATGGCTTTATAGCTTTTATAGGCTTGTTTGATTCCATCTTCGAGGGTAAATTTCGGTTTCCAACCTAAGGCTGTGAGCTTTGCGACATCGAGAAGTTTTCGCGGGGTGCCGTCGGGTCTGGTGGGATCGAAATTAATGCCGCCGGAGTAACCGACGACACGGCGGACGATTTCAGCAAGTTCTTTGATGGTATGGTCGCTGCCGGTGCCGATATTTATAAGTTCGGAAGACTGAGAATTAAACATGATAAAGTGCAGGGCATCGGCAAGGTCATCGACGTAGAGAAATTCCCGTCTGGGGGTGCCGGTGCCCCAGAGATTAACGTTGTTTGATGGTTTGGTTGGAGAGGGCAGTGGTTTCCCGGCGCTGCCGGCGCCATTAAGAGTGTGGCCGTTAAAGACGGCAATCCGCATCAGGTTTGCGTAAAAATCGTCGGGGATCAGGCCGTAAGTTTCGGCATCGGCAGCCAGGGCCCGGTTATCACCGGCGGCGGCGAGTTTGGCGAGATGGAATTTACGGATCATGGCCGGCATAACGTGGGAGCTTAAGAGATCGTAGTTGTCCTGAGGGCCGTAGAGATTGGTCGGCATTACCGGGACAAAATTGGTTTTATGCTGGCGGTTAAAAGCGCGGCACATCTCGATACCGGCGATTTTGGCAACGGCGTAAGCTGAGTTGGTGGGCTCCAGGGGGCCGGAAAGAAGATAGTCCTCACGCATCGGTTGCGGGGCTAAGCGCGGATAGATACAGGAGCTGCCGAGAAAGAGAAGTTTTTCCACTTTATATTCGGCGGCGGCGCGGAGGACATTATTTTGAATGGCAAGATTATCGTAAATAAAATCGGCGGGCCGGGTGTTATTGGCATGGATGCCGCCGACTTTGGCAGCGGCCAGGAAGACAAAGGCCGGTTTTTCGGCGGCGAAGAAATTATCGACGGCTTTTTTATCGGTCAGATCGAGTTCGGCACGGGTGCGTAAGAGCAGGTTATCATAGCCCACATTCCGGAGACGGTGAACAATGGCCGAACCGACAAGGCCGCGATGGCCGGCGATATAGATTTTTTTGGTTTTTGTCATTGAAACACCCATTTGTTTTTCAGTAATCCTCCAGAAATCCTCTCACAGCAGCAGACTCACACAGACGAAACCACAGGCAAAATACTTGTTTATTTCCCCGTCATTTCTTGTAAATATTCGGTTTCACTCGGTTTGGCGGTAAAGTCACAAAAAAATAAACAAACTTTGCTTCGCCTGCGCCCGACGACGGAAGTGCCCCTGGGGTGCTGCGCACGGGGACTAAATTGAATTCTGTCCCCACACCAGGGTAGTTTGGAACGGTAGCCGAATATTTACCATTTCCACTTGCAAACGTTCTGTATTTTCTCTACATTGTTCTTTCAATCACCAATCAAAATCCCGGCAGTTTGAACTTCATCGTTACTTCTCCGGTCTTCCTGTCAACCGTAACTGATTGTCCGTCGGCCATAAGTTTTTTACCGGTTGCCATCTCCATCAGGCCGCTCAGGAAACCAATCCCCTGATTCAATGTATTCTCCATCGCCGCAGCCGATGGCGGCTGACTTGCACCCGGCGTATCCTCAACCGGATCATTTCCCGGTGCGGAAATAACTGCGGCAACCGGCAGGTCATTTTCTTCAGCAATTTCTTCGAGCGGCAATGAAACACTGCTCTCTTCGCCGCGTACGGTTCCCAGGTCCGAAGCCGACGATGCCACAAAGTTTTCCGTCATCCCGGCCTGAGTTTCATTCTGCGACTCAAACCTTTCGGCCTCTTCCAGAACAAAAGGCGAAACCATTTTCTCAATCTGTTCGATCATGGTTGAGCGGCCTTTGGCGGAGAAATCGACTTCATCGGTGATATCCGACTCATTCAGAACCGCATCAAAAAGTGCCTCTTTCACCACGATTCCGGAAGCAATACGCTCTTCAATTGAACCGGTGGAGATCAGGTTGAAAACCGTCAGGTTACGGTTTTTCTGTCCGATCCGGTGAATCCGCCCAATCCGCTGATTCTTCTTGGCCGGGTTCCAGGGTAGTTCAAAATTGATTACGGTATCGGCCATCTGCAGATTCAGCCCGGAACCACCGGCTTCAGTTGAAAGAAAGACCAGACAATCAGGATTATCAGAAAATTCATCGATCAATTTGCCCCGGTTTTTAACCGCCACCTTGCCGCTCAAACGAACATAGCCGATATTTTTCCCTTTAAGGAAATTCTCGATCAGATGCAGCATCGTCGTCCATTCAGAAAAAATAATAATCTTGCGTTTATTCCCGATAATATCGAGTTTTTCGAGCAGAATTTCTTCAAGCTCATCAAGTTTTGGCGAAATATTGGTCTCTTTATCAATCAGATAAGTCGAATTGCAGACCATACGCATACTCGTCATAAGTTGAAAAATACGCTGCATATCGTAGATTGTTTTGTGTTTTTTACCAAGATACATAGTCAGTGACCGGGCAAAACCGGCATGCATCTCGGCTTGTTCGCGGCTCAACTGAATCGGCACCGTAATCTCGGTCAATTCCGGCAACTGCGATAGAACATCCTTTTTACAACGGCGAATAACCACATCGGCAAGCCGCTCTTTTAAAGCCTGCAGGTTGAAATAGCCAGTAATTTTGTTCTTTTTACTTTTATCAAAGTAGCAGTGCTGCATTGAAAATTCCCACAACGGGGCCAGCAGCTCGGGGTCAACAAAATTCATCACCGAATAGAGATCAATAAGACGATTTTCAATCGGAGTACCGGTAATTACCAGCGCATGCTTACGCGGAATCGATTTGACCGCCGAGGCGGTTTTGGTTTCATAATTTTTAATCCGCTGGGCCTCATCGAGAACGACCAGATCGGGAGGGTAATTTTTTATAATTGTTACATCCCTGAGTACCGCCTCATAATTAGCGATCAAAAAAAAGGCATCGCTTTTTTTATAGAGTTGGTAGCGCTCTTGCTTAGGCCCCTCAACAATCAAAGCCTTGGCCGATGAAAACTTCTCAATCTCCTTTTTCCATTGATATTTCAAGGAAGCCGGACAGATCACCAGAGTCTTTTTAAATCCAAAGAGCTCTTTTTTCATAAGAGCTATGGTTATCGCCTGTAAGGTTTTGCCCAGCCCCATCTCATCAGCGATAATTACCCCTCTTTTACATACCGCAAATTCAACTCCCTCCTTCTGATAAGGGAAAAACTCGGCTTTGATCGATGAATAATCAGGTTTAAATTCGGCTCTTAGTTTCCGGTTCTGCAGTTCATCAAAGTAGCTCTCAATCTTCAACCGCACCTCGGGTCGAACCAGAATCTTCTTATATTGTTCCGCCTGGTTGAGAAAGTCAAGAAAGTCGCCATATTGCTGGGGCCGGATAAAGGTGTTGTCGGAAAAATATTTCTCTACCAGTTGTTTGATTTCTGCCGGCATGGGACTGCTCTGAAAAAAGGTTATATTATAGTCGTTTAACGGATCGCAATAGATCTCAAGAAAAGGATAATCCTGTTCAAGCAGCAATTTTTTGCAGGAAGGCTTCTTCTTGATTTGACGAACAGCGAAAAGCAGATGTTTACAGGTTCCCAGTTTATTGATTTTAAAATCCGGACAACTGCAATAGCCCCGGCTCTTGGCAAAATCACGTATGCTAACCTGATAAATCCGCCCGGCGGCGTTTATCACCTTATGGGTTCCATAAATCGTGTCACCGAACTTAATTTTAAAAAACTCCTTTTCGGAGCGCTCTTGGCGCTCCTGCAAAACCCGGGCTATCATCTCTGAACGTGTGTAGACATTGGTTTCGAGATCCTCTTCCAGGCCGCCGTCCCTGATTTTCTCATGTATTTTAAGCAGCGCCGCCGCTATATGACTGCAACAGGGGTTGAGAAAACGACAATTACATGAGGTTTGCAAACTTTCTCCGGAAAGATCGATAATGACCTTGAAATCATCAAAACGATCCTCAACCGAAAAATTGTAAACATCATTCCGCACCAGGGTCTCAACGCAGAGATCATTCTGCAGAAAATGACGTCCCCGGCTTTCAATATATTCGCCGGGAAAGTAATCCCTTCGCAATTCGTCTAAATCAGGAAAATGACAAGCCATCACAAAAAATCCTCAAAACAGGTAATCAAAATCAAATTAGATAGGGCTCAAAATTGATCGTAATGTCCACCAATCGCAAAAATGTAAATATAATTTTCGTCATATTTGTAAATCCAACGGTCTTTTTGACTTAATCTGCGGGGCCAAAAACCGGAGAGCGCGTGAGATTAGTTTCCGGCTTTCCCCGGCCTTATTTTCCCGCAACTTCTTCTTTAAGTCGCTTCATATGGCCGCGGCCTAAGCCTTTGACTTCGTAACCGGCGGCGAAAAAGGTTTTGATCTGCTCGTCGCTGAGCATGGCAAAACAGTCAATAATGACTGCGGGGTTGCCGACCATGGCAATAATCTGTTCCGGTTCAAGTTCCTGATAAGCGTCGTGGCGCACGGCCAGAATGACCGCGTCAACCCCCTTGAGAGAAGCTTCAAGATCTTTACTTATCCGGATATCGGTAAGAGTCTCCTGATTACGGAAAAAGCGGGACCAGGAGTGGCCGGGTGCCGGGTAAGAATCCTGTTTTTCAAGTTCCCACCAATGCTTGACATAAGGGTCATGCACCTGCACATCGGCGCCCATTTCGGTAAGTTTACGGACAATCAATTCGGAACCGCTGTAGCGGGTATCACCGACATCTTCACGATATGAAGCCCCTAAGACCAGAACCCGGGCAGCGGCGACAATCTTGCTTTGGTTACGGAGGCCGTCACGAACCAGGCCGGCGACATGGAGAGCCCGGGTATCGTTGATATCGATTGCCGCCGGGGTTATTTTGAAGATGTCATCTTCAAAGCCCATCAGAGTATGGTAGGACCAGACGCCCAGGCCCCCGTCTTTGGGCAGGCAGTAACCGCCGATACCGGGGCCAGGAAAGATCATATTGGAATGCGTCGGGCGCACCTTAATGGCTTCAACTACTTTGGGAAGATCAACCCCATTGCGCTCTGCAAACAAGCTCCACTCATGCATAAAGGCCAAGGTGGTGGCACGATATGAGTTTTCAACTATTTTACAGGTTTCACTCTCGATCGGCCGATCCATAACGGTTAAGGGAAATTTTTCAACATTTAAAACTGCGGAGAGAAATTTCACCACCCGCTCGCGGGCGGTTTGATTAATGCCGCTGCAGACCCGCCAGAAATCACGGATTGAAGCCACATATTCACGCCCCGGCATAACCCTTTCGTAGGAGTGCGACAGCAGCGGCTCGCTATCCTGCAGGCCGCGTTCGGCAAAAGCCCGTTTAAATATGGGATAGGCGACAAATTCAGTGGTTCCCGGCGGAACTGTGGTTTCGATAAGCACCAGACAATCGGGATTGATTCGGGCGGCAATAATCCCTAAACTCTCTTCGAGGGCGGCGATATCGGCCCGGCCCTGACGGACGTTACCGAGACATTCTTTGAGGTAATCACACTGAACATCAACCACCACGACATCGGCTAAAGCCAGAACATCGTAGGAAAAGGTTGCGGTCAGGGTTTTCTTTTCACAAACACAGCGTTCAATCATCGGGGCGACTTCCGGATCTTCGGCTTCAACCGGGGCGATACCGCGATTCAAATAGTGAATTTTCCAGAAAGAACGTTCTGACGGGCGCTGCATCCCGATTACAAATTTAGTCGGTTTTCCGGTCTCTTTATCACAGGAATCCGCCACCACCCCGGCCATTACCGCCCCGACAAAGCCCACCCCCATAACAATCACAATTTCCTGCCCCAGAGCTTTATGTTCTTTAGCCAGCGCTTCAAGCCGCTGATTTTCGGCCTGATAATCAGCTTCAACCGGCAGCGGAAATTGCTCACCATTGGGGCTGACGGAAGTTTTAATATCGGTCATCGGTATTCTCCTTGAGCAGCCAAGCAAATTGTTAAAATGTTTTTCTTTAATTGGGGTCAGAGTAAAATTAGTGCCTTACAGGTTATTTTCTGCACAAAAAACAAGATTTAATAATCAGAAAATGTTCTGATAAGAGTACTTATTTGCGGGCCGCAAGGCCCTGTTTGGGTTGCGGGAGTTGTTCCCGCATTAGATTTAATTTTACTCTGACCCCAATTACACTGTGACCCCAATTAAACGGCAAAGAATTACTCTTCGTGGGCGTACACCTTAAAACCCTGATTCTGACAGTAATTATCACGCTGAGCTTCGATCAGATCCTCAGCCACCATCGAACTTACCATATCAGCAAAGCTGGTTTCCGGCTCCCAGCCCAATTTCTCTTTGGCCTTGCTCGGGTCCCCCAGAAGCAATTCAACCTCAGTCGGCCGAAAATAACGCGGATCGATTTCAACTCTGACCGTACCAGATGCCTTATCATAACCAACTTCTTCAACCCCGCGGCCGCGCCAGGCAATTTCGACCCCGATTTCAGTAAAAGCATTTTCGACAAATTCGCGCACCGTCCGGGTCTCACCGGTGGCAATCACAAAATCATCAGGCATCTCCTGCTGCAGCATCAGCCACATCGCCTTAACATAATCCGCGGCATGGCCCCAGTCGCGCTTGGCGTCAAGATTGCCGAGATAAATTTTCTCCTGAAAGCCGAGTTTTATCCGGGCCACCGCCCGGGTAATTTTTCGGGTCACAAAAGTTTCACCCCGCAGAGGTGATTCATGGTTGAAAAGGATGCCGTTACAGGAATACATATTGTAGGCTTCACGATAATTAACCGTAATCCAATAAGCATAGACCTTGGCCGCGCCATAGGGGCTGCGGGGATAGAACGGCGTGGTTTCCCGCTGCGGCGTTTCCTGCACCAGACCAAACATCTCGCTGGTTGAAGCCTGATAGAAACGGCTCTTTTTTTCAAGACCTAAAATCCGGATAGCTTCAAGCAGGCGCAGGGTTCCTAAAGCATCACTGTTGGCCGTATATTCCGGAGTTTCAAAAGAGACTTGAACGTGACTTTGCGCCGCCAGATTATAGATCTCATCCGGCTGCACCTCCTGAATTATGCGAATCAGGTTGGTGGCATCGGTAAGATCACCATAATGCATCTTGAAATGAACGTCGGTTTCGTGCAAATCACGATAAAGGTGGTCAACCCGGGCCGTGTTAAAAGATGATGAACGCCGCTTAATCCCATGAACCTCATAACCTTTTCCGAGCAGCAGTTCTGCCAGATAGGCGCCATCCTGACCGGTAACCCCGGTAATCAATGCTTTTTTCAAATTTTTTCTCCTCAAATAATTTACATCGGTAACTTTAACCATAATCTGGAAAAAACATCCCTGCTTTACACTATATAAATTAGTTGTCAAGTAGTATCCTGCACAAAGTCCGGACCGACACCTGCAAACGGGATTAAATATCTACATCTTGAATAATGAAATATTTTCGCTTGAATTCAAACATGATCAATGCTAGTTTCAGAGATTGTAACAATCTACACAAATCTACTTCAGTCCAAGAAAAATATTACTGTTTTTTTAAGGAACATGCAACTTATGAAGGACGTAAAAATCTACACCGATGGCGGTTGTATCGGCAATCCCGGCCCCGGAGGCTATGGCGTGGTTTTGCTGTTTGGTGAGCATCGTAAAGAGCTTGCCGACGGTTTCAGGGAAACCACCAATAACCGGATGGAACTTCTAGCCTGCATAAAAGGGCTTGCCGCCTTAAAAGAGAGATGTCGGGTTGAGCTTTACAGTGATTCTAAATATGTGGTTGACGGCATCAACAAGGGCTGGGCCCAACGCTGGCAGAAAAACAACTGGGTAAGGAACAAAAAAACCGGAGATCGTGCCGTCAATCCCGACCTTTGGCAGCAGTTACTGGATCTCATCAAACAACACGATGTTACCCTGAACTGGGTCAAAGGCCACGCCGGCAATAAAGAAAATGAAGTTTGCGACCAACTCGCCAATGCGGCCGCCCGCAGTAATTCTGAAAAAATTGATCCAGGCTATAAGGGCTGAAAAGGCGATTAAGGACAGAAAGAAGTTAACTGCCAAACAGCTATAGCTCTGTTTTTTAGTACCTCAACTTTCTGATTTAGTACCTTACAGGTTATTTTCTTGTTTTTTTCGACAGTTTTTTTTCAACTGTAAAAACAAGAAAATGTTCTGATAAGAGTACTTATTTGCGGGCCGGCGGATTGCCCCTGGGTGCGGGCCGAAAAGGCTCGATTGGGTTGCGGGATCTGTTCCCGCATTAGAAACCTGAGGAAACCTGAACTGTATATATTGAAAAAGAGCCGGAAACATGTTATGCTTACGGATTCCCTTATAAAACAAACCGGCTGCAATCGCAAAGAACTTTAAATCAGGTACTAATCGTCATGGAAGAATTTAATCGCATCAAACGACTCCCGCCCTATGTTTTCGCTACAGTCAATGAGCTTAAAATGAAGGCGCGTCAGGCTGGCGAAGATATTATCGATCTCGGCATGGGCAACCCCGATTTACCGACGCCGCAACATATTGTTGATAAAGCTTCGGAGGCGCTTTATAACCCCCGCAACCATCGCTACTCGGTTTCCCGCGGGATTCCGCATCTGCGCGACGCTATCTGTGAGTGGTACGAACGTCGCTTTAACGTGACCCTGGATCCTGAAGACGAAGCGATTGCCACAATCGGCGCCAAGGAAGGGCTTTCCCATCTGGCTTTAGCGACAATCGACCCCGGTGATGTGGTTTTTGTGCCGTCGCCGGCCTACCCGATTCATCCCTATTCCGTAATTATTGCCGGGGGTGACCTGCGCAGTATTCCGCTCTCCCCGGAGCGTGATTTTTTTGATGATCTCCAGGCGGCGACCAAACTCACCTGGCCGCGCCCGAAGATGATGATTCTAAGTTTTCCCCATAACCCGACAACAACCGTAGTCGATCTTGATTTCTTCCAGAAAATTGTTGATTATGCGCGCGAAAACGACATTCTCATAGTCCACGATTTCGCCTACGCCGATCTGATTTTTGACGATTACAAAGCGCCTTCAATTATGGAAATTGACGGCGCCCGTGATGTCGCGGTTGAATTTGTTTCGCTTTCGAAAAGTTACAGTATGGCCGGCTGGCGGGTCGGCTTCTGCGTCGGCAACAAACGCATGATTCACGCGCTGACCCGGATCAAAAGTTATCTTGATTACGGTATGTTCCAACCCCTGCAGATCGCCGCGATCACGGCTTTACGCGGAGATCAGAGCTGCGTTACGGAAATTGTCAATACCTATCGTGAACGCCGTGATGTTTTATGTGAAGGCCTGAACCGGATCGGCTGGAAAATCACGAAACCAAAAGCGACAATGTTCGCCTGGGCCAAAATCCCGGAGCAGCATCTGAGCCTGGGCTCACTTGAATTTGCCAAAAAATTAATCCGGGAGACCAAGGTCGCGGTCTCTCCCGGAATCGGCTTCGGCGAATATGGCGATGAGCATGTGCGCTTCGCCCTGGTCGAAAATGAACACCGTATCCGCCAGGCTATCCGCGGTTTGCGCAACATAATGTAAAAACTTTCATTTATAAGGTTTCAACGACAATGAAAAACATCAATATCGGACTTATCGGTTTCGGCACCATCGGCGCCGGGGTTGCAAAAATTCTTTTGGAAAACGACAAAATCATCAGCCGCCGGCTCGGGGCTCAACTTGAGCTTAAGAAAATTGCCGATCTTGACGTCACCACGGATCGCGGCGTCAAGGTTCCGGACGGTATTCTGACAACTGAAGTCAATGAAGTTATCGGCAATCCGGAGATTGATATCGTCATCGAATTAATCGGCGGCTATGAACCGGCCCGCACCTTTGTTGAACGGGCCTTGAACAGCCGCCAGAGCGTGGTTACCGCCAACAAGGCCCTGCTCGCCAAATTCGGCAATGAGCTTTTTGCCGCCGCCAAAGCCAACGGCATCGATCTCTATTATGAAGCCAGCGTCGCCGGCGGCATCCCGATTATCAAAACCCTGCGGGAAGCTTTAGCCGGAAACCGGATTAATTCCGTCTGCGGCATCCTCAACGGCACCTGCAACTATATTCTCACCAAAATGGGCGATGAAGGCGCTGATTTCGCCGAAGTCTTAAAAAGCGCCCAGGAATTAGGTTACGCTGAAGCCGACCCGACTTTTGATGTTGAAGGCATCGACACCGCCCATAAACTCGCACTGCTGACAGCTTTGGCCTTTGCCACCGAGATTGATTTTGCCGCCATCCATGTTGAGGGCATCACCAATATCAAACCGGTCGATTTTGCCTTTGCCCGCGAGTTCGGCTACAAGATCAAACTGCTGGCGATCGCTAAAAATGAAGCCGGCCGCATCGAGGCCCGCGTCCACCCGACCATGATTCCCAAAGAGCATATGCTGGCCAAAATTGACGATGTTTTCAACGCCGTCTTTGTCAATGCCGATGCCCTGGGGCCGAGTCTTTATTACGGCCAGGGGGCCGGCATGATGGCGACCGCCAGCGCCGTGGTTGGTGATCTGGTCGATATCGCCCGCAACCTTAACAGCGACAACCTGCGCCGGATTCCGGATCTAAGTTTTCAGGAAAACCAAATCAAACCCGGCAATTACCGGCCGATGAGTGAAATCAGCAGCCAGTATTATATCAGATTTTCAGCCCACGATAAAACCTCTGTGCTCTCCCGCATTGCCGGCATTCTCGGCAGTCACAACATCAGTATCGCCTCGGTTATTCAGCAGGGCGGCGGCGACGGTGACGCGGTGACGGTGCCGATCGTTATGCAGACCCATAAAGCCCTGGAAAAAAATCTGCGCGCAGCTTTAGACGAAATCGACCAGCTCGACATAATTGCGGCACCGACCGCGGTTATCCGGATGGAGAGTGAGCTCTAGTGGAAAACCAATCATCCGCAAACAGCGAATCGCCGATCACCCTGGCCTACAGTGTCGATTCCGACGATCTTTTTATGTTTTACGCCCTGCTTGAAGGGAAAATTGATACAAAAGGGTTAATTTTCGCACATCAGCGCCAGGATACGCTGGCCCTGAATGATTTGGCGGCAAGCAATTCAGTTGATATTACGGCGGTCTCAATCCGGGCCTATGCCGATATCTGTGATGATTATCTGCTCCTGCCCCACGGCGGCAGTATCGGGGTCAATTACGGCCCGCTGGTTTTAAGCCGCGCCCCCATGCGCCCGGAAGAGCTGAGCGGAAAAATAATCTCAATCCCCGGTTTTTCAACCACCGCCTATCTGGTTTTCAAGCTGATCTGCCCCGATTTTACCGCGAAAGTCATCCCCATCAGCCCCTTTGAAAAAACCTTTGCCACCCTGCGGGCGGGAGAAGTTGAGGCGGCGGTGGTTATTCACGAAGGCAACCTCACTTATAAAGAACGGGGCTTTCATAAGGTTCTCGATTTAGGTCAATGGTGGTGGCGGGAAACCGGGCTGCCCTTGCCGTTGGGCGGCAATGTCATCCGCAAAGCCCTCGGCGCCGAAAGGATTAAAACCATCTCCGCCCTGCTCCGTCAAAGCATCGCTTACGCGCTTGATAACCGGGATGAAGTAATTGATTATCTGCTCGCCCGGGAAATCCGCCAGGATCCGGCCTTGAATGACCGTAAACTGCTCGATAAATACCTTGGTCTTTACGCGAATCAGGATACGCTCGAATATCCCGAGGCCGCGCGCACCGGCATAGTTGAACTTTTCCGGCGCGGTTTGGAAGCGGGTATCATCAAAAAACCCGTAACTGTCGAATTTGCCCCTTAAAATAAAAATTTCAGGTTAACTATTCAGCCAAATTTTACCCCCCCACCTTCTGGAGGGGGCGGGGGTGGTTTTTCGTAAGCGGTTGCGGAAACGATTTCGTTGTTTTCGGAAGCGAGCGGGAGCCCATTAGCATTGCAACTGTTTGAGCGTAAGCGAGTTTTGCAAGGCGGGCGCAGCGAGCTTAAAGGAAAAACAGAAATCTTAACGCCTGGCGGAGAAAAACCGCGCCCGACCCCGGATTCGGCTGAATAGTTAC